>NZ_CP036298.1:6300000-6497500 GCF_007752135.1 Aureliella helgolandensis
CTCCCCTGTAGCGCGATGCGCCGGCCAGTTTGGGCCGAACCGACGGTTTAGAAATACAGGAATATCGATGAAGTCCGTGTCCGTCAGCTCAAAGTCCGGCGACTGCCCATGGACGGTACCAAAGTCTTCGTGGGGACGGGCAAAGATCAGGTCGCTGTTTCTTTCGAGAAGCGCGTACATCCCATACAACGTTCCACGCGGTCGACTGCCAAAGACATAGACGTTGTTGCCCTTGCGACGGACCGCGAACCCGTCGTTACCTCGCAGTGTTTCCAAATCCGTAGGAAAGGCCTTGCCGAAGGCGGTGCCCACAAAGACCTTGGTAGCTGTGCTGGCGTTAGGCTCGGTAACGATCGGTACCTCCGCGCCGGTAATCTTCTGAATCCAATCGCGGACATCCTTGGTCGCATACGCCTCAGCCGCGGCCGTATTCGGCGGCAGCACGAACTCTCCCACCGCCACCCTGGCCGTGACCAGAGATGCCGCTCCAACAGGGCATGCCCAAATGGCGGCAATCCCAAAGATCAACAACTTCAATTTCATGCTCATGCCATCCCGATAGTGCAGTTGCGTTCACCAACGCCTCGATCAACGCCTTCAGCCACATTGTAATAAAACCAACCCACGAGTTCTGCAGAGGCTATTCGATTTTGCTGCTACCGCTTTGGCGATGTACTCTTGCTTCGGAGCGGCGTCAAAGCCATTTGGTAATGCCTGCAACGCCACTTGCATTCTCACTAAGCCGATTCTGTCATTGCTGCAAAACGATCGATCGAGCGTTGCATGGACGTTTCACGCCAGCTCAAGGCGTGTAGAGTGCGACTCCATGAAGTCAGCAGGACCGATAAACGCAACGTCGCGATTGAGGTGTATCCAGATCGCACACCCGCGTGCGCCAACAGGAGTTCGGGCAGGCCTGCGCAGAACAATGGCGCGGTGGCGAGTTCCAGTTGGTACGTTATCTGAAGAACAAGAAAGAAATCTATCTATCCCCACCGGTTGAACAGTGACGAAGTTCTCGGCCCAAAGAATTTCCGGGCCAGAAACCGGCTAGATTGGGAGCGGCCGGAAGTGATCCGATGATGGCTGAGAAGGTGGGCGTTCCACCGCGCACCCCGCCCCTAGCCAGCCCATCGAAGGCCAGCTATCTGAGCTCCTTACTAAATCGCCCGTAGCGTTCAACGCGCGGATTGCGCAAGCAGAGTGGCAATGGCTGCTATTTCCACTGTTTCTCTCTAGCAATCCAAGTTGAGGCCTGGACGTGATGCAGGAGATGCCTCGAAATGCTGCCCAGGAAAAACCTCGCCAGGGCCGATTTCCCCGTATCGCCAAGAAAGAGAAGGTTGGTCTCTTTTTCGATAGACAAGTCTCGTAGACCGTCGCCGATATGCTTAGCCTCACGGACAATTTGATCAGTCGAACACTTAACTTTTGCCTTGCCCCGAATTTCAGCTAATGTCTTACTCGCTTCCGAAAGGGTTTCGGCATCGTAGACGTCTTCTTCGTCGATCAGTTGCGGCTTTTCAAAGAAGGTGGCCAGTGTAAGCGTTGCATCGGCTGGCCAATCAAACGCCAGCATTTGTTGGAGGGCAACTTTGGCTTGAGCGGACATGTCGTAGGCGAGTAGCACTTTGAATTTTTCTGCGTCAGCATCGGGTGATTCATGCGGCCGGACAACCAGGACGGGACATCTTGCATGATTAGCAACGAAGTTTGCTGTGCTGCCAAGAATGATTCGATACGCGGCAGAGTGTCCGTGCGCTCCAAGTACGATTAAATCGACATCCAGCTCCTTGCCTTTGTCCAAAATGATCTTCGATGCATGCCCGTATTCAATAACGTGCTCACATTGGAATCCTGCCGACTCTAAAAATGCCTTCGCCTCGGCAGCAGTCTCACTAGCGGCGTTTTCTTCCGCTTCTCCGAGTGGAAGTCCAACGTCATCGGTAAAACTGCCCACCAATGCGGTCACCAGCGTGACTTTGGGTTTGGCCGCAAATGGGAGGCGTGCCAAATAGTGCAACGCGGCCGCAGAAGCCTGAGATCCGTCAATCGCTAAGAGCAAGTGCATATATTATCCTTTTCGGTGTTAGTTCATAGACAACATTTGTGACGCAATATTCGTGCCAACTGGCACGTGGTACCCAATAGTGCGAAAAGTGATGTAGTTTGAGAATCCCTTAGCTGCTTGCAGCCCCGTTTGGTGCTGGCTACTGTGCGGAATCGCCCACTTTCAAACCGCGCGCAGTGCGAATGGTTCCACAATGCAGGCTCGCGTGCATGTTGGCAATTTTTTCCGCACGACTGTTTGCCGTAGGGGCGATGCCTGGGGGCACTCCACTTTCAATCAAATTGCTGATTACGAGCTCTGTACTTGGCTGGCTTCCATTTTGCGGTTTTCCACTACAATTTCCGCGTTCCCCGTTTCCGTTGACACGGCATGAGCGATCCGCCGTGTCAACGTGTTAATTCGTTTTAGATTTTCAAGAATGTCCGTTTCGACCTTAAAGGCTGCTAGTCGGTTGGGTTCGTACGCAACCAGACGTTTGAACAAATGAGAGGTTGCTTTGTCAGCTAGCTCGTTAACGCTGGTTTTACTTCCCACAGCATTTTGAGCCGCGGTCGGATCTTCGGTGCGCAGTGCTGCCAGCGCTTGATCGAATGCCCAGCAAACCTTCGCATGCACGGTTCGCAGCACAGCCACCGTAGACGGACTAACCTGAACACCGAGTCGCATTCGCTTGACTGCGTCGGTCAGCACATTGTTCTCGATGACATCGCCGACATTCTCCAAGTAGTTGGCGATTCCAATATACTGGTGAAGCTGCGTCTGCTGGGGCTCAAGCAATTTCTTTTGTGACAGCTTTCCTAAATACGTAATGATCACACCATGCAGCGTATCAACGTCCTCCTCGGCGCGTCGCAGGTTCTCGATATCCCTGGGCGTTCCGGCTGTGGCAACTCCGAGGGTCAACTCCAGCATTTTCTGATCCAATTCGGCTAAACGGGTCAACTCTCGACGCACCTGGTCGAGTGCCAATGCGGGCTGCTCTAAAAACATTTCGTCGAGAAACATGGGACGGATATCCTCGGGCTCCTCCCTCGCCGGAACGATCCAGTCCACCAGTTTCGACAACGGTCCAGTAAACCAAATGAACAGCAGTGTATTGCCAACATTGAATAACGTGTGCGCGTTTGCTATTTGTCGCGGAGTATCGATGGCAAGCCTAGCAGCACCAGAAAGATGCTCCGCGGCCGGTGAAATATGTCGCACCAGCTGTGCTAGCTGCGGAATAAAGAACATCCACAACAAGACGCCACCTAGATTGAAGAGAACGTGAATCCACGCTGCTTGGATAGCTCCGCGCGGTCGACCGAACGCTGCGATACTTGCCGTGATGCACGTACCGATATTCGCTCCGAAGATCAGCCCAATGCCTGATTCGAGGGAGATCAGCCCCTGACTCCCCAGCACAATGACAATGCCCGTCGTGGCAGATGAACTCTGAACGATGGCAGTAAACAGGAGTCCCACCAAAATACCCAACAGAGGATTTCGCATATTCTGAAGCATGTCGACGAATGGTGGCCAATCCCGTAGCGGGCCAGTCGCATTGCTCATCAATTCCATCCCGAAAAAGATCAGCCCTAGCCCCATCAGAACCATGCCCCAATGCTTGATCTTTTCCGACTTAGCCAGCACATCGACAAGAAAGCCGATTGCAATCATCATTAGGCCGTACTGATAGACTTTGAACGCGATAATCTGAGCGGTGAGCGTTGTTCCAACGTTGGCACCAATGATCACCCCGATGGACTGGCTAAATGTCAACAGTCCCGCCGAGATGAATCCGACCACGAGTACCGTCGTGACGGAAGACGACTGAATCACGGCTGTGACGATGGCCCCTGCAAATGCAGCGGTAAAGCGATTCGCCGTCATTTTCGCCAGCAGATTTTTCATACTGTCGCCAGCGACGGTCTGCAGACTGTCCGTCATCTGCCGCATGCCAAGCAAGAATAGCGCCAAGCCTCCACCGAGACCGGATATCAAAACGCCGACTTCCAGCGATGAAGAACTCACTTGAAAACACCTTAATGCACGATGCTCGGTAGCGGACCTTTCTAGTCAGCTAACCCGATCGTGCGTTCACCGCCGATTCGGCATTCGATAACTTGATGCGATCCTAGAAGGTTTAAATGCCGTTGGGCATCGAGGCACAATTCTTAGCGTGGACAAGGCACTTGCGATCACCGCACAGTTTCGATTCGTTTCAAGGGACTGCCCGCAATACACGCGCTCCCGTGCGGTGCGTTCCAGCGTCCGCCTAGTCACTGCAATCCCTCCTGCAATCCCTCCTGTAAGCCCTCCTGTAAGCCCTCCTGTAAGCCCCCACCTGCAAGCCCCTCTCGCAGCTCTCGATCAGCCCAACCGCCGACTTCCGCCGGGAACCGCCTGTTGCTTGAGGCATGGGGCGTTCTCGAGATCGAGGCTTACTTTCGGCACACTGGCCTCCTCGATCTCACGCCGAACATCCTAGAGACGAGGTGGAGAATCCTTAATAGCCTGCGGTGGACTTAGTCTGTCCACTCGTCAGTGCTGCGTTGGTTGTCAAACGACTTCGAGCGGTCTCAGTAGCTCACCACGAGCGGCCTACGGTAGGACTGGTCGATTTCGAGAACAGTTTCAATCCAGCACTTTTCGTTAAAATCGGCTCGCCAATAGGCAAAGTTGAGGAACACCTTGCACTCTTCCCACCACACAGCGACAAGAGCCGCCTAAGTTGACACTCGATGGATGCCATTTTAATCGAATAGTCGACTCTTGCGAGGGGCGACGACCTCAAGTAGTAAGCCGATGGAAATCCTCAGGACACAGGGCTGATTGTTCGCCGATAGGTTGGTGCGCGTTGTCGACCCCACGCCGAAGGCCCCACAGCTCCACCCCAGCGGTTGGCCAACAGTCCGTCTTGAACCTCGACTTGATTCCTGAGTGGTCATTGTGCATGGCAGAACAGACCTACGATTGAATTGTCGTGAACGTCGCAATCGGTTCCTGCCTAGCATCCCACGTGTACTGCGACGAGTCCGAGCATGCTCAGTTTGGCAGATTTCCCCTAGAGCGACGGCAAATCCCATAGTCCACTGACTGCGATTTCCAGGACCACCACAGCCAAAGAACACGACTCTCTCCTATAGCAATTCCTGCAGAATGAGGACTCGGTTCGGCAGCACGAAGATGCGAAAACTCAAGATCGCCAGCGCTGAGGAATGGCATTGCGGTAGGGTAGACGCAATTGTGTTCACGCAGGTGGGCACCTCGGCCCTGCCCATCCTTATCAACGAATTTTCATTTCCTCGCTTCAGACAATACAGGCTGTATGCGAAAGACCTCAATCGCTTTAAACTGAACAGAGTCTTTGCGGGGCAGAGCAAACCAGTCCCTCCACGGCCTGAGTTCCCGATGCAGGGTAGGAGAGAACATGACGGCGAATAAGACGAACAACTCTATTTCGAGCGACGATCTGATCCGGGCATTGAGTGAGTCGTCCGCGTATCCGCATGCCGCCCAATCGCCAGTCACAGTGCATGAGACCCATATTTCATGGGTGTTTCTCGTTGGTGAGTTTGCCTACAAGGTCAAGAAACCAATAAAGACCAGCTTTCTCGACTATGGAACGCTGGAAAAGCGACACAAATTCTGCGAAGAAGAGCTGCGGCTCGATGCACGCTATTCAGAGGGACTTTACTTAGAGGTTGTTCCCATCACGCTTGTCGACGGAACACCACGCATGGATGGACCGGGGGAACCATTTGAATATGCCGTCAAGATGTCTCGTTTTCCCGAAAATGCATTGTTAAGCCAGCGCCTTGAATTGGGCGCCCTCCCCAGTACCGAGATTCAACAACTAGCATCCACTGTCGCGAAATTCCACCAAGGCGCGTTCAAGATCGACAGCAACAGTCCATGGGGCAGGCCCGATTCAGTGCTTCGCAATGCCCTTGATAATTTCCAAGACCTGGAAGCAGCGGTCACTGGGGATGAGTTAACGACTTTGCAAGTCTTGAAGGCCTGGACTCTCGAGTACTTCGCGGAACATCAGCATGAGTTCCAACGGCGAATTGCGAACGGGTTCATACGCGAATGTCACGGCGACTTACATCTCGCCAATATTGTCTATTGGAACGGTCACCTGATGCCGTTTGATGGTATCGAGTTCAATGAGGACTTTCGCTGGATCGACGTCCTGAGCGATGCCGCATTTCTCGCGATGGACTTTGCGGCGCGTGGGCACCTGGAATTGTGCCGCAGCTTCATTAACGCCTACTTAGAACAGACTGGCGACTACGCGTCACTCACCTCACTACGGTGGTACTTGGTGTACCGCGCCCTGGTGCGAGCTAAGGTCGCAGCATTGAGAGCCGACCAGGCTGGGCAGAGCGAAAGCGATCGACAAAGGGCCCGGGAAGACTGCGCGCAGCACATCGACTTGGCGCATCGATTTTCAGTGCGTGAGGAGCCCTGCTTGTGGATTACGCATGGGTTCAGCGGAAGCGGCAAAACGACACAAAGCGAGATTTTGGTTCAACGGCGAGACGCAATACGCGTGCGAAGCGATGTCGAGCGGAAGCGTTATTCGGGGCTAGAAAGGAATGAGCGTCCGGATCAAAAAACGCAGCAAGAACTGTATTGCGAGTCAGCCACGCATGCTACCTACGAACGCCTTCGCCAACTGGCAATCGGGATTCTTCGCGCAGGTTATTCAGTGGTGGTGGATGCCACGTTCCTAAAGCGTAACGACCGTCAGCTGTTCAAAAGTACGGCGGATAGTGAGGGCGTGCGTTTTGCGATTCTTGATTGCCATGCCGACGAACAAACACTTCGGCAGCGCGTCGCCGACCGCGTGGCGAAAAACAACGATGCCTCCGATGCGAACATTCGAGTACTAGAGGAACAACTGGCTTCGCACGATCCATTGTCGGAACGTGAACTCAAGTATATTTGCGGTATACCAAGTAAGTGTCCCTAGAGGAATGACGGCACGCACCTTCACCTGCCAGTGGTGTGCGGATGCGGATCAACGGCGATCTCCATGCCACCGCCCGAAACGTGGGGCTCTGACAATGGTGGGAACAGCTACGGAAGCACAAGTATTCGAAAAAGCTGTGAACTCGAAAAAGCAGTGAACTTACAATTCCCAGAAAAGATCGCAGTCACCAAGGCGTGGTGGAAGCGGCTTGAATCAAACGAGATACTCCACCTCGATCACAGTATCCACAGTGATCGTGGGGCCCCCATTGTGGATCAAGGTAGTTTGAAGAATGAGAGTTATCGTTTTCAGCACAAAGCCCTATGATCGTCAATTCCTAGAATCTGCGAACACTTCATTCAATCACGATCTAACCTTCCTGGAAGCTAGATTGACGTTGGAGACAGTCGAACTCGTCAAGGGTTATGATTGTGTTTGCGCTTTCGTCAACGACCAGTTGAACTCCGAGGTGTTAGAGATCTTGGCCAACTACGGCGTGCAAACTATTGCCTTGCGCTGCGCTGGTTTTAACAATGTCGATCTCGCGGTAGCACAACAACGTGGCCTCAAAGTCGTCCGCGTTCCCGCCTACTCACCGTACGCAGTTGCCGAACATACCGCCGGCTTGGTATTGATGCTGAACCGCAATCTCCATCGGGCCTACTCACGGGTGCGTGACGGGAACTTTGCGCTCAGCGGGTTGCTTGGTTTCGATCTTCACGGTCGCACCGTAGGCGTTATTGGGATGGGGCAAATCGGTCAGGTCTTCGCCAAGATCATGTCTGGGTTTGGGTGCCGCGTGATCGCCTACGACAAATACCCCAACCAGCAATGTCGTGAACATGGGATAGAGTTTGTCGACCTCCCCAAGCTGTTCGCAGAGTCGGATATTATTTCGCTTCATTGCCCCTTGACGCCAGACACGCAACACATGATCAACGCTGCAACCATTGCCCAAATGAAGAGAGGTGTGATGATCATCAACACCAGCCGCGGTGCCGTGATTGACACTCAAGCTGTGATTCGCGGATTAAAGAGTGGGCAAATTGGCCATCTCGGATTGGACGTGTATGAAGAAGAAGCGGACGTCTTTTTTGAAGATCTATCCAATGAAGTCATCCCCGATGATGCGTTGTCCCGTTTGCTGACATTTCCCAACGTCGTCGTCACCGGACACCAAGCTTTTTTCACGAAAGACGCGCTGACCTGCATCGCGGAAACCACGCTTCAGAACATCACCTCGATCGAACAATTGGGGACGTGCAAAAACGAAATTAAGCGCTGAAGCCCTATCCCTAAATGATGCCTCCAGATGGCTCCGCCGATCGGCATTTTCCCGAACGGACCGGCAGAGCGGTTCGGCGACTATCCGCCAATAATTGTTCCAGTGGTCCTTAGTGAGATCGACCGGCCCGCTCCCAGGTGTGTCGAGTATCTATTGCCCTGAGCCGGCAAAACGCCAATCTGAGCACTCGAGCGCGGTAACCCGAACTGCTGATCTCGAAGGGCTAGGGGAGGTTGCTCGGTAGTGGAGGTTCCGTCTTAACGTCGCTTTTTTGTTCCCACCGGACGTCGTACCTTTTCCGTCGTCACTTTTTCGTCATTTCATGTACCAAACTGAGCATTGCTTGTGCATCGATGGGCTTGGAGAGATAGTCGTTGCAGCCCGCTTCCAGACATTTGCTCATATCGCCTTGCATGGCGTCTGCGGTCAACGCAATGATCGGACCGGTAAAGCCGAGCGCCCGCATTTGTCGGGCCGTTGAATAACCATCCAGAATCGGCATCTGCATGTCAAGCAGAACCAGGTCGGGGCACGTCGCACTATCAAAACAGGCGGTAATATGATCAATAGCATGCTGCCCGTCTTCGCATTCTTCCACCGTAGCGCCGGCTCCGGTGAGAATGCGTTTGCTCAGAAAGCGAATGTCGCGTCGATCATCAACAATCAGCACATGACAGGATAATTTCGATGGCGGAGCCAGCTTTAAAAACTCTTCTACATCAGAATTGGATTCATCGTATTCCACCAGCTCGGAATCGGCGATCTCCCCGGTCGCGATGTCAATCGTGAACGTGCTGCCAACGCCCGCAGTGCTACTGACTGAGATACGTCCGCCCAGTGTTTCTGCTAGTCGCTGACTGATGGCAAGTCCTAAGCCAGTTCCCCCAAAATTTCGGGTGACACTCGCGTCCCCCTGCGAGAAGGGCTTGAACAAGCGTGGCAGCTGCTCGTCCGAAATGCCGATACCTGTGTCAACTACATCGAACTGCAGCTGTTGAGTCTGGCGATTGAAGCGAACACGGATCTGGATGCGTCCCTTAGGCGTGAACTTGATCGCATTGCCAATGAGGTTGATGAGGATCTGCTTGAGTCGCTTGGCATCCGAATGGATCGTTTTGGGTAGTTTTCCATCGTACTCAACATCTAACGTCAATCCTCCTTCCTTAGCGCGGACCTCCATGATGCTACGCACATCTTCAACCAAACGATGCGGCTCAAAGCGTTCGCAATCCACATCCAGTTTATCGGCTTCGATTTTGGAGAGGTCCAAAATATCGTTAATAATCTGGAGCAGGTAGTGGCCGTTACGACGAATGGTTTGCAAGTGCTGGGCAGCTTCCTCCTGCTCGACCAAACCCTTCAACAGCTCCGCATAGCCTAAGATTGCGGTCATTGGTGTTCGAATTTCATGCGACATGTTCGCTAAGAACGCGCTCTTGGCTTCATTGGCAGCCTCGGCAACCGCACGTGCTTTCTTCAATTCCACTTGCGACTCATGTCGTTCGTGGGCATCGATGACTGACCCCACGTACCCGAGGAACTTGCCATCCGCATCAAAGCGAGGGCGTCCAGCATCGATAACCCATCGATAGTGGCCATCCGCGGTACGCAGTCGAAAATCAATTTCGTATGCGTCCCTTCGATCGGCCGCTTCCAAGAATGAATTTCGCGCCATTTCCCGATCTTCAGGATGAATCGCATCAGTCCAACCTAAGCCCAACCCTTCGCCCTCTGTTTGGCCAGTGAAGTCATACCATCTTTGCGAATGAAAATTGCAGTCGTAGTTCTCGTCGGTAACCCAAATCATCGCCGGCGCGGTATTGGCCATATTGCGAAAACGCTCTTCGCTTTGCGCCACCGCCAACTGCATTTCCCGTAGTCGCGTGATGTCCATCACGATCCCCGAACAGGTCTTGGTCCCATCGTTGAGGATGACTACCGACCCCCGTCCCTGGAAATATCTGGTTGAACCGTCTGGTAATTCCACGGTGTAGTCCTCACTGAACGTCCCGCCTCCTTCCAGCAACTCAGTAATCGATTTTCGAACTCGCTCTCGGTCTTCATCCACCATGCGTGAGGTAAAGTCGTCGTAAGCGATGGGGACTCCAACGTCGAAACCAAACATCCGCGTCAGGCTCTCATCCGCCGTAAACGCGCCCGTATGTAAATCAAAACTCCATGACCCGACACGACTGACAGACATGCTCAATTCGAGCAAACGCTTCGCCTGCGTCAATTCGGTGGCTGCGGCATATCGCTCTGAGATATCGACCCCGGAAGGAATCAGGTATTCGACGTTACCTTCATCATCGAACACCGGCGCGATCATGAAGTCAATCATCACTCCTTCGTCGCCGTGGGCGAACAGCGACACGTCGTAGCGCACGACTTCGCCCCGCAACGCTTGCTGCATTGCATCACGCGTCTTTGCAGCGACTGCGGGATCATAGCTCCACCAAGGTGCTTCCGCAAAATGCTTTCCAATAACGTCCTCGCGCCGAGTATGCGCGATTTCCAGCGAACTATCGTCGACTTCCAAGAGCATTCCATCGCGATCGATAACGCCGACCAGCCCCAATTGGTTGTTGATCACGCGCCGTAGATGAGCTTCGCGATTTGCCAATTCCTCTTCGGACCGGGCTCGTTCGATTCGAATGCCGACGCGATCGGCAACTTCCTGCAACAGCTTGCACTCTTCGGCGGTCCATGCGTGAGGCTCAGCAGCCAACGCAGAAACAACGAATTTAGTACCACGATCGGTGACATAGGCTGAGTTACAAAAGGCGCCGATATTGAACTGGCGAAAGCTCTCAACGATGCGTTCGTCTCGCCCCAGAACCTGCGTATCATTTGAAATCACTTGCTTTCCCGCAATCAATGCCTTGCGTTCGGTTTCGTCATGGAAGTTCCGAACTGGGTGTTTTCCAAGCAAGCTTGGTTCATCGCGTTGGTGATAGTCGCACAAGATGTTCGCAATTTCCCCTCCCTCGTCGAACTCGACCAACAGGCAGCGCGATAACCCCAGGAAGTTAGCCGTCAGCCTGGTGGAAACATCCATCAAACTGTCGACCGATGCCAATTGAACAAGTTCAGTTTGCAAATCGGAAATAAACGCAAGATTTAGTTCTTCCGCCTTACGCTCCGAAATATCTTGCACCAAACCGGTCACTTGCAAAGGAACACGATCCCGATCACGGTGAATGACGCCGCGTTCTTCCACCCAAATCATGCGGCCGTTGTGCGGTTGCATCAGTCTGAATTCAACACAATGGCTATCGGTATCGCTGGCGAATTCCTCCTCGATCCGTGCCGCAACCGACTCCCGGTCGTCCGGATGAACAAGCTGTCTATAACTAGCTAGAGTGCCGTCGAACTCTCCCTGGCGACAACCAAACATGGAATACAGCATCTCGGACCAATCCACACTTCCCGAGCTGACATCCCATTTAAATGTCCCCATCTTGCCAGCGTCGAGTGCCAACATTAGGAACTGCTCTCGCTCGATCACGGCTGCTTTCGCGGCATTGCGTTCGCTAATATCGACGGCAGATGGAATCAGGTGGGTAATCGTACCATCGCTCGAGCGAACGGGGCTGATCATGAAGTCAATGGTGATTCGCGCTTCGTCGGCCATGCGAGCCATCACATCGTAGCGCACCGTCTCTCCCGCCGCGGCTCTTCGCACCGCATCCTGCAATCGACTGATGGATACCTGGTCAAAGTTCCACCAATACGAGTCCCAAAACTTTTTCCCAATGACTTCGCTGCGATCGAGTTTGGCGGAGTTCATTGCAGCGGCATTAGCTTCCAAGAGCGTACCATCGACGTCCAAAACTCCGATCATGAAGAGCGTGTTGTCTATTACGCTACGCAAATGCGACTCGCGGTCGACGAGCTCCAATTCCCATTGCTTGCGTTCAGTGATATCTGTAGCCACGGCCGTAATGCTGAGCGGATAATGGGACTCATCCCGCCGAATGACTCCCCGTCCGGAAGTCCAGACGATACGATGGTCATCTCCGCGAATGATTCTGAAATCCATTTCATAGGAGAGACAGCTTCCGGTGAAGACCGCCTCAAGTCGCTCTGTAACGCGAGCACGATCATCGGGATGAATCAGTCTGAGAAAACCATCCCGCGTATTAGGGAACTGCTCTTCGGTATAGCCGAAAATCTTATACAGCTGGTCTGACCAAGTCACTCGATCGGTACTAACATTCCAGTGCCAAGTCCCGAGGCGGCCCGTATCCAGTGCCATCTCCAATCGCTGCTCGCGATCTAGCAGGCGTTGCTCCGACTCCTTGCGGGCGATGCATTGTGCCATTGCGTCGGCCATTGGAAGCAGTTGCTCAAACACCTCCGGTTCGATGCGATGTTTAGCGATCAAGGCGACAACACCGACGACGCGGTGCTCGACAATCAGCGGATAGCCGGCGAACGCCACGATCTCATTTTGCAAAGCCCACTGGGAATCGCCGATCTTCGGTTCATGGGGCGCATCGTTAGACAGCAGAGCTTGCCGTGTGGCGGCAATTTCACCGATTTTAAATTTACCCACAGAAACGCGACGGTCCGCTCCGCCGTGTTGTAGCGCCATGCCTGCAGTAGCGGTTGCCTCTAAGACTTGCTCCGCTCCATTCAACAGCCAAACGCGAGCGGAGACCGCATCCAGTCCGTCGACAATCTTCTGGCAGCAGATATCAAGAATCTCATTCAACGGTGCTTCCCCCGCCAGTGATAACGCTATGGAAGCATGCAGGGCCGCCAATTCTGCGCGCTGCAGCAGGTTGGCTTCGGCCTGTTTCCGCTCGGTGATATCGCGTAGATAGCCGGTGAAGAACGGCAAATGATCACGACCGCGTGAGACACTGATGGCCAACTCAATAGGAAACAAACTGCCATCGGCGCGCTGGGCCGTCAGTTCAACGCGCTGCCCAATAATACTTGAGCTACCTTCCCTCAGAAACCGAATCAATCCTTGCCGGTGTGAGTCGCGATAGTCCTCAGGAACGATCGTATCGGCTAACGATTTCCCGACAACGTCTGCAGCAGCATAACCGAAGGTCCGCTCCGCGGCAGGATTGAAGTCTACAATCTGTCCATCGGTGTCCATCGTAATAATGCTATCGAGCGCAGATTCTAGAATTGCTGTCTTGCGAGCTTCTTCATTTTGCAGAGTTGCGTGCAAGCGGCGCTGACGGATAAACTGCCCAATTTCACTACCAACAGACGCCAGCAATTGAATCAACTCAGGCTCGTGCACAAGCCGGCGAGTGGTGAAGATCTCGATCACACCTTTGAACTTATTTCCAACTACGATTGGTGTTCCAACACCACTAAACAAGTCGCTTTCGCTTGCCGCGGCAGAGCGGAGAAAAACGCCAGTCTCCTGCACATCACCAAACCAGACCGGCTTTCTACGCTTCCACACCCGTCCGGGTAAACCTTCACCGATCGCCAGACGGGTCTCACGACTGAGGTCAATGAACGGCCGACGCAAGTCATCAATTGCATCCGTCTCGACACAGTTCAAGAATTCCCCACGACTGTCGATCCTCCAGAGGAGGCAAACTTCCGCGGACAGCGATACACGCAGTGCGTTGAGGACACGCGGAATGACCGTTTCGAATGAATCGGCATCCGCCAAAAGTTGAGTTACCGCATGCGCCGCCGCCAGTCGCATGCGCAGCTTTTTTTGTTCGGTGATATCGTAGAACGTGACGACTAACCCGTCACGTTGCTTCCTTTCATTCACGTACGGCTGAATCCGTCGCATGTACCAAAGCCCATCCTGAGTCTCTACTTCATCTTCGACGACCAAGTCACCGACCAGCGACAGGTCGTCGGGAAAGGGGGGCATCTCGACCGAGGTGTGTGTGATGTGTCGCAGTGGGCGCCCAATATCAGTTGAAATCAGGTTGTAAAGCGATGTAACACCCGGCGTAAAGCTGCGAATGTGCATCTCATTGTCGAGAAACAGCGTGGCAATCTTCGTGCTGTCCAACAAATTCCTTTGATCGGACTCCGACTGCGCAATTCTACCGAGTACAACTTGAATCTCTTCTTTTGAGGTCTCCAGCTCTTCATTGGCCGATTGGAGTTCCTCGTTCATCGACAAAAGCTCTTCGTTCGAAGATTTCAGCTCCTCATTGGCTGCTTCCATGTCCTGCAGCGTACGTTCTAGATCGCTCCGCGTGGTCTCAAGTTCGCGCTCCATGTGGGCGATGATCGAGTCAGCATCCTGATTGCCCGTCGCGGTCGACTCCGGCAACAAGTCGTCGTCGCGGCGGACGGGTTCACCAGAATCGTGAAAGACGACCATCAGAATTTCATCGTGCTCCCCCAATTGCGGCATCGGCTGCACGGTCAACATCACTCGCTGGATTGAATCACCATCGTGAAGCGAAAGGTTATCGTGCGTAACCTTCTCACGTTTCTTGACCGCTTCAGCGATGGCCGCGCGCAGACCAATCCGCAGGCCAGGCTTGGCCATCTTGACGATACTGTTGTGGAAATCGCCTCCCGAAATCGACAGATATTTCTCAATACCGTTGGACGCATTCAGGATTTGGCCTGATTGGTCAATGATCACTGCTTTCGGTGCGAACTCATCCAGCAAGATCCGCTGCCGGATACCATTGAGGTCGGTCGCCGCATCGGGTTGGAGCCCGCCCGGCTGAATGACTTTCACTTCACCATGACGTAGCGCCATGATACTGGACGAACTGACAGCAGTTCCCTTTCGCTGCGAGATGCGAAATTTGGTATCGATGGGACGAAAAAGCTCTCCGTGTGAGGAGATCGTTTCGCTCGGGCCAAGAAACAAGTACCCGGAAGGACGTAGCGCATAGTGAAAAAGCGGAATCAGTTTTTCTTGCAGATGGGTCCCTAAATAGATCAGCAGATTGCGGCAGGCAACTAAGTCTTGCCGCGAAAAAGGCGGATCACTAATCAAATTATGCTTGGAAAACAGCACGATATCGCGAATCGGTTTTGCGACTTGGTACCGTTTGCCCCGTTTGACAAAAAACTTTTTGAGCCGTTCGGGACTGACGTGGTCTTCAATGCCCATGGGGTAGAGTCCCGCTCGCGCAATTTGCAGCGCGCGCTCATCAATATCGGTCGCAAAGATTTGCACACTGGGAGCTTGGTCCAAGCTCTCGGCGTATTCGCGACAAAGAATTGCCAACGAAAAGGCCTCTTCCCCGGTGCTGCATCCGGCCACCCAGATGCGGACGATTTCGCCAGTTGCCTTGCTTTCAAAAATTTTCGGCAACACGGTGGTCACCAGCGACTCAAACGCCTCGGGGTCCCGAAAAAAGGCCGTCACGCCAATCAGCAGCTCTCGGAAAAGGGCGTGCGTCTCTTCTTCGCTAGCTTGCAAACGCACCAAATAATCGGCAGCCGTTACAATGCGTGCAATTTGCATCCGCCGCTGGATACGGCGTACCAATGAGTTGATTTTGTAGTGCTGAAAATTGTGCCCGGTGATGGACAGCAAGTGTTCGGCAATGCGGGGGATCGCTTCGCCAATCTGCTTCTGCAGGCGCCGCACATGGGACGCATCACCAAACTCATCAATATGGCAAACATATCGCAACAACTCACTCGCAATTTCGCTTGGCCGACACACATGATCGGCAACGCCAGTCGTCGCAGCGCTGCGTGGCATGCTATCGTATTTGGCCGACGTGGCATCCTGAGCAAAGGTCAAACCACCTGTATCGCTGATCGCCTTCAGCCCGATCGCACCATCGCTGCCCGCGCCCGACAACACAATACCGACCGAAAGGTCTCCCTGATCTTCGGCCAGCGAAAGGAAAAAGTGGTCGACCGCCGACAACGGACTCTCATCAACGGCCGGCACCACCGGACGGATCGTGCCGTTCTTGATCTCCACAAATTGATCGGGGGGCGCGACGTAGACACACCCCGGCTTCAGCTTCTTGCGTCCGCTGATCTCGACGACTTTCATCTCCGTCGCCCCGGATAGCAATTCAGCCAACAGCGATTGACTGGACGGGTCATGGTGTTGCACGAATACGACCGCCAGGTGCGATGGCATGCCCAAATGGGCAAGCAGTTCTGTAAAAGCTTCGAATCCGCCAGCCGATGCCCCCACACCTACCGTGATAAGCCGTCCCGCAGTTTGAGAAGAAAATCTAGGATCGCCCTGCTTCATGGGTCGCTCAGTTAGGGTGTTTCGGTTGGTAAGGAACAATCAGTCCTAAGGTACCGTCCTCGATTTCCCCGGAAATCTTGTACGAACGGGATTCTGTCGAACTCTGTTGCAGAATATGGCTAGAACTGATTGAGCGATCCCACGTGAGGATCTAGCTTTGCTGCATCGCCTCGCTGGGGCGTCCGCAATTCTATCGTCTGACCACACCCTCGAATATCCTGCAGTTGTTGGACCGCGACCAAGCCAAACGGTCATTTCACTCTAACCATTGTTTCGCACGCGCCGGTTCGGTGAAAGTCCGCAGTAGGCGAGAGCGGCAATTTACCCGGAAGTTACCGTCGTTACGGCGGCGGAACATTCGCCTTATACGAATCGCTCTGCCAGCCCCCGCGGGGACATTCCTACACCCCAGGAGTTTCGCAGAATCGACCAACTTTAGACCTCTCTGCCTACCATTTCTGCGGTTGCCAGTGATACGCGGCAACGCGGACCGCTACGGCACTACCGGTTGGTTGCCAAGCTTCCCTAGCACCGACTGGAAGAATTGGTGCGTTCGCTGCGTGTGCCCCATCGTTAACCGAGTATGGACTCCAGCTCGATGCACGAGGGACGCGACTGCGTTTCCTGCCATCATTTTTCTCGCTGGCGGATTCGTGTTAACAGGTCGCGGACTGACCACCCTGGTCGCTGGCCCACCAATCGCAAGCTCAATTTGAGGAGTGGGGCGCGATCCGTGATTCACACGACTGGCTGCGTCCACATCGTCACTCGCTGAGGAAATTCTTGCAAACGTCGTACACCAGTAACTCAAGGCCCCAGATACGGCGGATCACGTAAGCCTAGCCAGGCCCAACCTTACTAATATCGCCCAAGCCAACATCGCCCAAGCGTGACCGGCCAAGCGTGACCGGCCAGAAAAAGCAATTGCTGCCCACTCTGGCGATAAAAACTTGCGCAGAGCGTTCGCCCCTTGCAATGAGCCGTCCCTAGCGATCCACTCCGCGGGGGCGGCCACGGTTACCCTAGACTCCACCTGCCGCCCTCCAGCCTTGCAGCTCCCATCCCTGCCGAACTGAGAAGCCGATTGCTCTGGTTCAGCAGCCTACTGCAGGCATCCGTCGGGTGTTGGGCATTGCTTCCAAACTTATAGTGCTCCCAAACTAATAGATTTGGCCTGAGAATGAGGAGCCCACTGCCGACTCTGAGAAATTTCGTCGTTGCCAGCCCCCAATGCCTTGCACTCGCAGCCAACACCGCATTTCCCTCTCAGAGTTTGGTATAAGGTTTGCATAGCCCAATGATTTGAGTCAGAACTTCAGGATAGGCATTGGATCCCAAGCCGCCTTGGCGGCGAACGCCTCCACCAACCTTTCAAGGTGATACTGGCGGACGAAATCTGACGAACCCTACTAACAGAAGCTATCCCGTACAGCATGGATTTGCCACACGACAATTCGACCAATACGGCAGCAGGCTGCCGGGAGCTGCATGTTGTTGGAGTCGGTGCATCGGCAGGCGGGTTGGAGGCTCTCGAAGCATTCTTTCGCGCCATACCAGCTGATAGCGGGATGGCGTTTGTCGTGGTCCAGCACTTGTCTCCAGATTTTAAAAGCCACATGGAGGAATTGCTAGCCCGGCAGACCAACATCCCAGTCTACCGAGTCGACCATGGCGTGAAGGTCGAACGAAATTGTATTTACCTCATTCCAGCCAAGATGGAGATGGTCATTGACGACGGCAAGTTGTTGTTGACCGAAAGGAGTTCGGACCGCTCGCTGGTCCACCCCATCGACACCTTCTTCCAGTCGTTGGCGACCGACATCGGGCGTCACGCGATTGGCGTCATTTTGTCGGGCACCGGCAGCGATGGGTCTCGTGGAGTGAAGTCGATCCACGCAGCGGGCGGTTTGGTAATCGTCCAAGATGAAGTGTCTGCCAAATTCGACGGAATGCCACTTAGCGCGCGTGAGACAGGTGCCGTCGACCTCGTTTTGACGCCATCCGCCATTGCCGAAGCGTTGGTCCGCTATACGCAGGAAGGAATTTCACGCGAGAAGCTGGCCGAGGAAGATCTGGCTTTTGGCAGCATGGAAGAAGAAGCTCAAATCTTACATCTACTGCATCGTAAAAGTTCCCTCGATTTCGCCCAATACAAATCCAGCACCGTGGGTAGGCGGATTTATCGTCGCTTGCAACTCTCAGGTCTGCAGCACATGGCCGAGTACGTGGAACGGTTGATGGTCGATGATCACGAGTTGAACGAACTTTACAAGGATTTGTTGATTGGAGTCACCAAGTTCTTTCGTGACAGCGAGGCTTTCGAAGCGCTACGTGCACACGCGCTGACCAAGTGGTTATCTCGGCCCGCCCCCAGGGACATGTTGCGAATCTGGGTAGCCGCATGTGCCAGTGGCGAAGAGGCCTATTCAATCGCGATTCTACTCGACGAGGAAATGCGCAGGCAAAAAATCCACCTGGACTTCAAAATCTTCGCCACGGACGCTCACAGTGGTTCTCTAAATCTTGCTGGCAAGGGCATCTACTCCGTGGATGCGGTGGCCGAGTTGTCTCCCGAGCGAATTGAACGCTACTTTTCTCAAACGTCCAATGGTTATCAGATCAGCCGTGACATTCGCAACAGGGTGGTATTTGCTACGCACAATATTCTCAACGACGCGCCCTTCACGCAGATGGATTTGGTCACCTGTCGCAACATGCTGATCTATCTCCAGCCGGCGGCACAGAAAAAAGCGTTGTCCATGTTCCACTTCGCGCTTAAGGCCGACGGATTTTTGTTTCTGGGCCCTAGTGAAACCTGCGGAGAATTAGCGGGTGAATTTCAATCGATCGACCAACGGTGGCGGATCTTTACCAAGCGACGCGACGTTCGATTGCCGGTCACTACTGGAGTGCTCGTCAAGCGTCGTAGTGAAAAGCTGCCTTATGCCTCGCTCACTCCGCCAACACCCAAGAGCAATCGCGTTGACGCGGAGTTGTTGAGCGTCTACGAAGAACTGCATGCCTTGAAAATGGGCTGCAGCATCTTAGTCGGCGAAAATGGCGAGATGCTGCATCTCTTCGGAGATGCCGAGCGATTCCTGCGACCACGCCGAGGTAGACCCTCCAATCTGCTGCTTGAGATGATCCACGAATCCCTCAAATCATCCATAGCCTCAGCTTGGCATCAAGCCGTCACGAAGCGAAAGACGGTTCGATACGCATCGACGGCCTTCACCGGTGCGGCTTCCCCCGAGTCGATTCGCATCACCATGCAACCACTCAATGACAATCTGAGTCGACCTTGCAATGTCTTGGTCGAGTTCGAACCGGCCTTAGAAACGGCACCACCGGAGGCCCCCATCCCAGACCAGTCGCAGCAGGAACATGATCAATCGCGAATGGAATCGCTGGAGTCGCAATTGCAATCTTCGCAAGAGAACTTGCAGGCCACAATCGAGGAGATGGAAACCTCCAACGAAGAGTTGCAAGCTTCCAATGAAGAGTTGATCGCATCCAACGAGGAGCTGCAGAGCACCAACGAAGAGCTGCACAGCGTCAACGAGGAGCTTTACACCGTTAACGCTGAACATCAACGACGCGTCGAAGAGTTGGCTCTGGCCAATGACGACATGGACAACCTGCTGGCAACCACGCGCGTCGGAGTTATCTTCCTCGATGACGGACTTTACATTCGAAGATTTACGCCAGAGATCGCCCGTGTGTTCCGTTTGGAACAGCACGATACTGGTCGGTCCATGGAGCAATTTGCTCATGTTTTGAACCATCCCAGCTTGCTGGAGGATTTGCAGGCCGTCCTCCAGCAACAGGAAGAACGTGAGCTTACCGTCCGCGATCGAAACGGCACCCCCTACCTACTTCGAATATTGCCTTATCAGAGTGGCGACGCTACTCGCGGCGTGGTGTTGACCTTGATTGACATCTCGTCACTAACCGCCGCTCAATCGGAGAGCAATCTGCGGCAGCTCGCGATCGAATCGGCCGTCAACGGCATCATCATCTCGGACCCGTTGCAATCTGGAAATCCAATCACCTATGCCAACCAGGGATTCCTCGCCCTGACCGGTTATGAGCGTGATGAAGTCTTGGGACGCAATTGCAAATTTCTGCAAGGTGCGAAAACCGATCCAGAAACGATTCAGACCATTCGCGCTGCTCTCGATCGTGGTGAACCTGTCCGCGTTACGCTGCTCAATTATCGCAAGGATGGCAGCGAATTTTGGAACGACCTCCAAATCACTCCCGTGTTTGACTTGGATGGAGAAGTTCGCCATTTCGTCGGTGTGCAACACGACATCACCAACCAAATGACGGCCCAGAAGGCGCTGCAAGAGGCCAACGCGGCAAGTCTGCGCGCTAACGAAGCCAAGAACTCGTTTCTTGCCACCATGTCTCATGAACTGCGCACGCCACTGACCGCCGTTCTCGGATTTGCTGATATCTTGCGAAGCGAATCGGAGGAACCCGACTATCTCGAAAAAGTCGACACGATCAAACGGAACGGAACGTACTTGTTGGCTTTGCTCAACGACATTTTGGATCTGTCCAAAGTCGAAGCTGGCAAGATGCGATTCGAACGACAACGTGTCGACATTCGACGCGTGATGGCAGATATCGAAAACTTGATGTCCAATCGCTCCCAAGACGCGCAAGTTGCACTGCAATTCGAATACGCAACGCAGCTGCCCGCAGAGATCACCGCTGACGAAGTCCGTGTTCGCCAAATCCTCGTCAATCTGATTAGCAATGCGTTGAAATTCACGGAAGCCGGCCACGTCACCGTCAGTACTGTCGTCAATCACGACGCCCGAGGCAGAAGATTGGAAATTTCGGTAGAGGATACAGGGATTGGAATCACCCCCAAGCAGATGGAACGACTGTTCCAACCGTTCAGTCAAGCGAACAAGCAAACAACGCGAAAATTTGGGGGCACGGGTCTCGGGCTAAGCATTAGCAAGCGGCTCGCCGAGGGCATGGGGGGCACGATCCTTGCCGCAAGTCGACTCGGCAAAGGGAGCCGGTTCACATTGCTACTCCCACTGTCTCAATCCGACAGCGAGATCACCAGCGAGGCGAAGGCCCCTGGCAGTACGCCGCCGCACTCAGGGCACGTGCACACCAAATATCCTCAGATTAATTCACGCGTTCTGCTGGCAGACGACCGCCGGGATGTCTGGCAGGTCGGCAAGTACTTCTTGGAAAAATGTGGCGCAGATGTCACGATTGTCGAAAATGGCCAGCAAGCAGTCACAGCGGTGAAACGATCCGTTGATGAGGGAACCCCCTTCCAACTTATTCTGATGGATATGCAAATGCCGGTGATGTCAGGCCGAGAAGCTGTCGCCGTGATTCGAGAACAAGGTATTGCCACCCCCATCATTGCCCTGACCGCCGATGCAATGGAAGGAGAGCGCGAAGCCTGCATTGCAATGGGCTGCAACGAATATTTCCCGAAACCCATTGACGGTCCACGCTTGATGAAAATGGTCGCCACACTAATCTCGGCAGATTCGAATTCGTCGTAAACTCCTCGAACATAACCGCTTTCGTAGCATTTTCCGAACTCGACCGAACACCCTTTAACCACTCAGAGGACTTAGCCTGTGCGCAGGAAATTCCTGTTCCGAAAAAACGGTGCGCCAACTCGTGACGGTACGGCCAACTTGTGATGGTGCTCCGTGGGCGGCGTGCAGATAAAAATCCGAAACTCAAGCTCCCATCCAAGGCTTTAGGACCATCGGAACGATAAGTATCGCCAGATCGCTCCGCCGATCGGCATTTTCCCGAACGAACCGGCGGAGCGGTTCGGCGACTGTTCGCCAATAATTGTTCCAACGGTCCTTAGCGAGCGATGGCGATCTACCGAGTTTCGTCGCGTCGGGCTTTTACCATGAACTGTCAATTCCAAAATTCAAGCGTCACCTGCAATGCTCTCTACTGTCCGTAAAGCGATCGAGCAATTCTCGCGAGACGACTGCCCAACGCTGGCAGCATCGTTAGCCTACTACACACTCTTCGCGATGCCTCCGCTCTTGTACCTATTGGTATCGATTGTCTCGCTCGGAATGTCGATCACCTACGAGCACGATCAGGCAGTGGATCGAGCGAGAGCTTTTATGGAGCAACAAGCGGCACAACTAATTGGCAACCAAGCGGCTGCCCAAGAAATCGGCACGATTATTCGGAACAGTAGCAATCCGAACGGGACTTGGTGGAAGTCATTCTTGAGCCTGGCGGGAGTCCTCGTGGGAGCAACAGGTTTGCTCACAGTGCTGCAAAGTTCCCTAAACCGAGTTTGGCGCGTCCAACCACGCGAGGGTGCCTTCACCAAACGATTTTTGTTGAAACGGCTGTTATCACTGGCGATGATCCTAGTCTTCGGCCTACTTCTCCTAATTTCGTTTGTGGTGGCAACAGTACTCAACCTGCTGACGGAGTATTTGACGCAGCAAATGGGGGTTGAAGGCAACTGGCCTGCACTCGTCAATCAGCTGGTGAGCTTCGCATCGACTTGGCTATTCTTCGCTGCGGTCTTTCGCTGGATGCCGGATGCACTGGTTAGCTGGCACAGTGCGCTGGTGGGCGGTCTCTTCACGGTGGTGCTCTTCACCCTGGGCCGCTGGGCACTATTCACCTACTTATCCTATTCGAATCCCGGACAAGAACTCGGTTCTGCAGCAGCTTCCCTGGTAGTGATTTTGCTGTGGGTCTACTATTCCTCGCTCATTTTGCTCTTCGGCGCGGAGTTCACGTTCAACTTGAATTCGCAGCTGGCTACGCCGGAAAACGGTGCTGAACGCACCACCCCGAAATAGGATGGCGGCAAGATGTACCGTTGCCTCTCAATTCAGCGATGCTCAGTGACACCTTAACAGTTGGACCGCTTGGCTGCAGTTCTGTGGAGCACTGTCGCGTTTGAATTCAGAGGTATCTCGTACTCATTGAGTGAACCTAGTCGCGCAACGAGTGGTGCCCCAAGATAGCACCCGGGACATCGCACTAACGTCGATCCACTCCATCAAGTTCTGCGCCAATGACGAGTTGCGAGATGCCGATGTCCCCACTCCCATCACCTTTGCAGCAGTGACGACAGGCAGGGTCCGGACGGCGAGACTCTCACCGGATAGTGAATCTGCGATTGCCAGCTCCAGCCGACCATCACGCGTCACTGAAAATCCTATTTGCAATTCACGCCCAACTGCGTCAATCTCGTAAACTCCCAGCAATTCATTGTTCGCCGCGACAGGGTCCGTACCACGATACACCTTCAATTGACGGTCCTCCAGAACGATCGGTTCAACGGAACCACCTCGAGGAACAGGCTTGCACAGCGCCACGACCGGATAAAACGATCCGTCCGATGCCTCAAAACCCACCGCAGGCAAGGTGTGTTGCGTTCCATCTGGAATGTATCGCGGGAGCGACACAGCATCGACATGCTCCTCACTGAGGGGAACCGATTCGACGACCAATACCGACAAGGAGGGATGCTGCCTGCCGCACCCTACCAGCAGAGTCAACATGCAGAGAGAAACAATACGTTTCATTGGATACTGCCTTTACGAAGAAGAAGCCAACTTGACGAAGAAGTTGTAGGAGCTAAGCCAATCGCCATCAAAAACGGATCGCCAACATCCGCGAAGAGGAAGTTCGGCGTTCGCTGTATTGTAACTGCTTACCTGCGAGAAATTTGTAGCACACGGCGTTCTTGCAGAAAAGGCGTTCTGGCGGGAGGAGATTTTTGAGAATTGGTCAAACTCCTGTAGTGGCCACAGGATCGACAGCGAGATAAAGGGATAGGGGGGGCGGGTGGCATGCCCGTGAACGCAATTCACGCGTTAGCGTTGAAGCCTCGCAAGCACGGCTGCGAGTAAAAACGCTTTGGTTCCAGTGGCGGGCAAGCCCCCTTCGTAGCTCCTTCACACACTTGCACCCATCAGGAGATGGTTCAAGCGCCAGCAAGGCAGGTGAGCCTTGGACGTTGAACGCCTCCTTGGTTGCTGAGCCAATGCAGCCAGTTTCCATGAATCCGCAGGGCTACTGTATCGGCAGAGCTACTGCACGCAGAGCGAATCACGTGAACTCGGGAGGTCGCGCAGGCTGTCGTCGGCTCTTCAAGTTCATTCCCAAAGACCGTTCAAATACATCTCAAGATTGGTATATCCCGCCGTGCTGCTAAGGTCCAATCCATTGCGATCCGCTGCGTCGGAGGAGTTCAACCCGTGTTCGACTTCCCATGCGTCGGGCATGCCATCGTGGTCGATGTCGGCAGCGGGACGCCCCTCATCGATCAAGGGCCAGCCCCCCACCTCCGATGGATCGTCAATGCACTTGCCAGTCCTGTTTCGCACATCAAGAATGATCCGTTCGTCCACGGTATCCCGCCGAGGTAAGATTGCCCCCGCAGCGGCCAACACAAGTTGGCTCGCCTGCTCGGATGGCTGAACCGTGATAGGAATCGGTGAGTCCGGCCAGGGTTCTGCTCGCTGGATCTGACTATTCGCAGGGACGCGCATCCAGTCGGCCCCAAGACCAGAGGACCCATCTCCTACCAACGACCATTCCCTTTCATCATCTTCCTGCCGATGGTGACCTCGATTGTCGCGTGCATAGAACGTCGGCTCCATCGGGTAGTCTTTCAAGGAGACTTCATACCTTACCTGGCGTGTATCAGGGCCAGGCTGATAAGTGTTTCCAATCAGATTCACTCGTGGCGGATGCTCGCCAACGTGGCTAAATTCCGCACCAAAATACTTCCAGTTGTAGACCAGATTGTTGACCACATGATTGGGTCCGTCGTTATTCGAGATCAACGGATTGCGGGCAACATTGTGGGCCAGCAGATTGTGGTGATAGGAGACCCGGCGAACCTCTGCCCCGATGATGGTACCCTTGCTGTGCGGGCCCTTCTCGTGACTACTATCGTCGAGTGCTTCCGAGATAATGCACCACTGAATGGTGATATCATTGGCGGCGTACCAAGATTCAACATTCTCATCAGTCGACCAGCTGATCGAACAATGATCGACAATTACATCATGGGGTGGAGTGCTTGCACTGGTAATGCTCAACCCGTCTCCGCAGCAGCCTTTCTCCGCAGTGGGCCCCCGGCGAATGCGCAGCCCGCGCACCGTGGCATCATGTGTACCGACATTCAGGACAGGTCCATCGAACCGTGGGTCAGCCTTCAGCAATATTCCGCCGCCAGGAGCCGTCTGTCCCGCGATCGTTATATAGGGCTCGCGAATTTGAACCGTTGACTTCAGGGTGATGGTGCCGCCAGTGCGAAAGACCACTGTCCTTGGATTTGCCGCTTCGCAGGCAGCGCGAAAACTCCCTGGGCCACGATCATTCAAATTGGTGACTTCAATGACTTCCCCTCCACGCCCGCCACGCGATTCAGCACCAAACCCTTCCGCACCGGGAAATGCGGGCAGTGCTCGGGTTGAGGGCGGCTGTCCCCACACGACTGGACCGAACGCCGCGACAACACCAAGGCTCAAGAGAGCTTGATGAAGAACTAAGCTGAAAGTGTTGGAATTCAAGACGCACCTATCGTTGAAAAAACGGGAGCTCTCCGCAGGGGACAGCTGCTCCCATTTATGATACCCCAACGGAACAGACTCTGCCGCGGTGAGACAATGCGTTGAAAGAAGCACTCCAGAACCACCACGCTCTAGCCATTGCACAATCGACCTCTCATGACACCAGCTCATCCTCTGGGACAGCAATGCATGCAGCAACCGGCTTGGCGCGACCAAAGGGAACCTTGGTAAGACAATGCTGGCGGCAAGTGCCAATGGAGTATGGGGGGCGGCAACTCAACTGACAGCAGAATGCAATTGGGGCAATAGCAAACCATCGCAATCAATATATCGCAAAAATTGAGTTCGACCGCCTAGCTCTTGAGCGATGTGCAGTCCCGAATTGAATGCATACCACTCGAGACGCCTGCGACTCTGAAACTTCGGCTATCCTATTAGCAAGCGATGATTGTGATTGGTTTCCAGCCGGTTTCCGAAAACGTCTGGAGTAAGATGGGAACCGACGAGTCCCCGGGTTGCTCCCATTGAAGGATGGATGCGGTTCGCGTCTTGATATGTGCACTCTGCGAAGTGGTGCCGTAGAATTTAATCAGCCATGGGTTTCGATCGATGGATCGAAAGCTGGCAATTGCTGATTTTCTCGTCCTCCCTACGGCGGATCGCAATGGAGTTGGATAAATACTATGAAAGTAAAACCGTGATCATGAGTCCAGTAAGAAGCGAGCTGTCTGCAGTCGGGCGAGGGTTATTCGTGGCAATCGGATTGCTGCTGCTCGTCGCGAGCGGCAGCCTCGCTTCGGCCAATGAATTTGTGGTAGAGAAAAATGTAATGTTGCCGATGCGAGATGGCGTGCATTTGGCGACCGACATATATCGCCCAGCCCAGAATGGCAAGGCAGTCGAAGAACCGCTACCGGTCATCCTTTCGCGACTTCCCTACAACAAAGACGGGCAAGCTGGTGCGGCGAAGTATTACGCCACGCACGGCTACGTTTTTGTCGCCCAAGACACTCGCGGTCGATACAACTCCGAGGGCGAATGGCACATGCTTAGTGACGACGGCGACGACGGAGTCGATTGCGCGGCATGGATTGGCAAACAGGCGTGGTCCGATGGTAAGATCGGAATGATCGGCACGTCGTACTTCGGCGGCACCCAGCACGCGATGGCTTTGGCTGGGGCGCCCGAATTGGCAACGGTAATTCCGGTCGATGCAATGTCGAACATGGGCCGCCAAAGTCTTCGAAATGGCGGTGCGTTCGAGCTGCGATTTTGGAATTGGATTTTTCTGAATGCCGGACGAGGAAGTCGAGCGGCGCGCGATGCGGGAACGGCTGACGTACTGGCAACACTGGCGGAACAAAGACTTGCGTATTTGGACCAACTGCCGACACGGCGTGGCACGACTCCTCTGAAACTGGCACCGGAGTATGAAGACTGGTTGGTTTCCGCGATGGAGCACGGCATCAACGACACCTTTTGGGCTCAAAACAATATCGTCGATGCACCAGAGAACTACAAAGACATTCCCGTCTACCTAGTGTCCGGTTGGTACGACTCTTGGGGTGGAAACACGACGGCAAATTTCATGGCACTCAATCGCACGATCAAGGGGCCCGTCTACATGATCATGGGGCCGTGGATTCACGGTCAGCAAGCCGCCTACGCTCACGGTCAAGTGAATTTCGGCAAACAAGCGGCTATCGCGGACCAATGGGCATGGCGTAAGGAGTGGTACGACCATTGGCTCAAAGGAGTCGACAACTCGGTCGGAAAGGCAGCACCGTTCGAAACGCGCGTCCGAATCTTTGTGATGGGTACCGGTGATGGCAGAAAAGATGGCAATGGCCGTTTGCGGCACGGCGGGTTTTGGCGAAACGAAAACGAATGGCCGCTGGCGCGAACCGAGTACACCGATTTCTATCTGCAAGCAGACGGTGGATTGTCGGAAGCCCCATCCCCCATCGAAGAGTCAGTCACCCAGTTCCAGTTTTCGCCCGATAATCCCGTGCCGACTATCGGCGGCAACATCTCATCCGGTGATGATATCCTCGTCCAAGGTGCCTGGAACCAGATGGGCGGCCCGCATATTTGGAATTTCCAGCAGCCCATTCCGCTCTCCGCCCGCAAGGACGTACTGGTATTCCAGTCAGAGCCGCTTGAAAGCGATCTTGAAGTCACCGGTGAAATCGAGGTGCGTTTGTTCGCTTCAAGTTCCGCTGTTGACACCGACTTCACCGCTAAATTGATTGATGTCTACCCACCGTCGGAAGATTGGCCAGGCGGATTCGATCTGAATATCGGCGATGGCATCATTCGTGGCCGATTTCGCGAATCCCTCCAGAGAGAAGTTTTGATGAATCCCGGGGAGGCGTATGAGTTCACGATCAAACTGTATCCGACTTCTAACGTATTCAAGAAGGGACACCGCATCCGAGTCGACGTTTCGAGCTCCAACTTCCCACGCTTTGATGTCAATCCAAATACAGGCGAACCGCTCAACCGTCAGAGGATGTCCAACGTGGCGGTCCAGACGATCTATCACGATGCGGACCATCCGAGCCGAATCGTATTGCCAGTCATCCCACCGCAAGCCCGCGGGGCCGTTCGGTAGACGGCCCCCCACCGACTCGCACCGTAGCAGCAGCGAATCCGGACTTGCTCACGCGCGGGTGACACTTTCAACAAGCCCTATTGCAACGCGTCAAGCGAACTAGCAGGCTCTGCTTTACTGCGAAGAAAGCAGTCGCGCTAAACGCAGCCGGCGCCCCGATTGGGCAACTGGCAGTGGCGACGCTGACCGGGCGTGCCCAGCGACTGCACAGCACGAACCAGTAAAGCCCCTCTCCACGATGGGCGATGATCCAACCGTTTATTGCGTTAGACAGCAGACTCAAACCGTTTTTCATTGGGCTGGTGAGGATTGCTCACTATCTTCGGGCCAACTGTCGTCGATCCACCAGCGACCGTTGCCTTCCTTCAGCCCCATCCGGTAACCGGTGCCGCCCCTAATGGCCCATGCACCAGAATCGCTCAATTCGATGGGTACTCATTCCGGGGATTTTCGTCCAGTTTCGAACTGGAGTCGGCTGCACCGCGTTGCGAGAATTCTAAGACAAACTGGCGCGGATTCTTGAGTAGCGAAGGGGACGCTGCAATCAACATCAACTCGCTTTGCGTTGGTTCCCTTGCCACGCCGCCGGTCAGCTCATCTCGCATGCTGCCAGCGGCTTGGTAGAGCGCCGCTCGCGCAGTCGCTGGAGGATCGTCGATGCAAGAACGCTCCAACAAGGCTTCGAGATCGCCCGTCAACTTGCGATGTTCGTCACTCGGCTCCTCGTGCTCCAGTTTTCGATACATCCCCAACAAACCCGACGCCGTGATTAGATAGTTGGTGGCGAATTGCTCAATCACGCGATTCGAGTAGCAATCCAGGCAGCCCGCCGTGTCACCGCAAAATTGGCAATCAGCATAGTACTGCATCAAGGATTCGGGCGTCGCGAACGCTGCATTTCCTTCAGCAGTAGCCGATTCTTTAGGATGCGAAGACGACTGGCTTGGCTGATTGGAATTCGCCGCCCCTTGTTCACTGCTCACGGAAGTCGCAGATGCCTTCAGCAGCTTGCCAATGGTGTCGTCAACATCATGAGTGTCATAGCCACCTTCGCCGTAGAAGGGCATGTGTAGCTCTGGCTGCAAAATCCCCTCGGTGTCGACGATGTAGACCCTCGGATAGTTTTCGATCCCCCAGTCTTGCGAAAGCGGAGGATTCAACAGAGGCTGCCGGATCACCGTGAAGTTCAGGTCACCTCGCTGCGAAGCAGCACGAAGACTTGCTCGGTCATCCGTGTTGATAATTCCAACAAATTTCACGGGAGCCCAGCTATACTTGGCGACCAATTGCCGTAAAGGGGCGTACATTTCTTGATAGTTGGCCATGGTGCTTTGCAGAAACAGTAACACGACAATCTTGCCTCGATATCTGCTCAACTGAAATGGTTGCCCGTCGACATTCGAGGTAATAATCTCTGGAGCCGTTTCACCAATCCTGACTTGGTTGATCGCATGAGAGAGTCGACGAGCTGCATTACCGCCGGTGCCATAGCTACTGACACGAACGTTAGAATAGTCGTTCTCCAACCGCTCTAGCTTGGAATTCAGGTCCGCGCGAAGCTGCGCAAAGTCCGTGTTTTCCAGTTTCTCGAGCATGTATCGTTGCTCAAGCTTTACCTGCAGTGAATCGTCGTTGCCCCCGTTGAGTTTCAGACGCTGTTCGTGAAGGAATGTTGGTAGCAGCGATTCTACAGCTAGCAGTTGCTTGCCCTGCAGTAGCTGGACCACGAGGACCTCCGCCTGTGTATCACGGTAGGGACTTTTTTCAACTAGCTGTTGTAGGAAGCCTGCGGTTTGAGATTGAAAAGGACCGTTGCCAAATAAGGGAACGATCCTTTCTAGTCCACGTTGGTTGATGTAGTGATCCAGGATTCGTTCACTAGCTTCTACGCGCGCTTGGGCCGATTGGGACGCGGGGTCTCCAACACTGCCCGCCATCCTGGCAACCTCCATCAATGCTTCGAACCCTGCGTCGGATTCGGGGTATCTCTCTTCAAAGGCCAAGTACTTCGTAGGCATAATCTCGCGAGGGTCCAATTCCTTGATCACTCGATTCAATTCGACTTCATCAGACGCTTCGCTCCTTGCCTTTTCATATTTTGCAGCCAGTTTGCTGTATTCGATCTGCAGTTCTCTCAGTTCACTGAAAGCTGGATTATCTAAGTTCGGCGCGAGGGAGCTATCGAATGGCGAAGCAAGTTCAGGTTGTTCCAACGCCGCAGTTCTACCAGCCCGAGAGAGACTCAGCTCGAGGGATCCCGCTAGCGCTGGCACTCCGAGTTCAAATAGTTGCTCACACAGCTTGGTCAGGGATTCGTTGAGACGCTTCAAGCGAGCCACTGATTCGGCGACATCATTTTCATTTGGTTCTACTCCTGCAGTCAAGTGGCGGTGTTCGGCTTCGGCCATACCGCGTTCCTCGAGAAGCAAGCGATGAGACAGCACAAGATCTTGGATTGCCTTTTCGTCTGCTGCGGACCTCGGCTGAGCGAACTTTTTTCGGTAGGTGTCAGCGATTGCTCGAACCATCAAGTCGCGGCTCGATCTGGTGGTCACGTCACCATATAAACCAATTTCAATTTGCGAATCTCCAATGGACTTGACCAGAAAATACTTCTTTAGGTTTCGGAGCGTCTCGGCGTTCGGAGACGATGGAAAGGGCAGCTCCTTCGGCCATTCGACGCTCGCAAGAAATCCCTCGCTTTGGACCAGCCTGACGTGCGTGTGAAGAACCTCACTTTCCGCCCATCCATTGCTAGGGCTGGTAGCAACGGTCACAATCTCGGATACATAGGTGGAAGGTTCCTCAGTCTCCTTCAAGCGAGTCAATAGCATTGGTATTCCTGTAGGCATGCCTTCCAAATCACATTTTTGGAACTCAAGATGATTGGCGTCGCGCAATTCGTATCGAAATTGGAGTTCCACCAGCTCCTCGTCGGCTGAGGGTGCCGCGTACGTGATGAGACGCATCCGCTGGTTGGGTAAAAGCTGATAGACATAGTGCTCCGTGGACTCAGGCTCATTCAGACTGGTAATCTTCCATTTCTCAAATGTCACAACGATATTTTCGCCAAAGTGCATCCGCGATTCATCCCGTTCCAAATTCGTAACCCGCCATGAGCCAGATAGTTGCTCGCTAATATCGGACGCAACGAACGATGGTGTTTTCGTTCGCCGAATCCGGATCGTTTGGTTTTCCCCATGCGCAAGCGTTACGGTGTTTTTTTCGATTTCGATTTCCGGAAACTCTCCATCCAGCTCGACTACATACTCCCCAGCGGCAATGCGAGTCGAACTCCCCTGCTTAGATACCTGCAACGATTCGACCAGTTCGTCATTCCGCAAGATCCGGACTGCGATTTCATCGATCTCGGATTCTATTGTGAGCGTACCCTTGTTGAACTCCAGAACAATTAGCACTCCCGAAAAAAATAATGCGAGCGCCAAGGCTCCAGCAGCGACCAGTTTTGCGAGGGGAGGGCGTGCAATTTTTTGTGGCGCGATGTCCACCGAGATTGATTCAGGCAGCGGCACCGTGGTGGGTTGCTGCAAGTGGCTGAGGCAGCCTTCCAGTAGCTGAGCGATCTCTTGTGCGCTCTCGAAACGATCGGCCGGCGTTTTGGCCAACAACCTCATCACGACATTATCTAGCCACCAAGGTATCTCGGGCTGAATCGTTTGCAGGCGGCGTGGTTCGTCGTTGCCAATTCGATTCAATACCCCCATGGTCGTCTCGGCTCGAAACGGAGAGTGCCCCGTGAGCATGAAGTACATCACGCTTCCCAATGAAAACAGATCACTGCGGTGATCGATCTCATCGCCATGCGCCTGCTCGGGTGACATGTACTGTGGTGTACCAGAAATCATCCCGCTGCATGTCATGCTGGCATCATCGACAGCCCGGGCCAAACCAAAATCGGTAATCTGGACACGTTCCACTCCATTTTCAAGCAATATATTGGCCGGTTTGATATCTCGGTGGACCAACCCCTGTTGGTGTGCCGCTGCCAGCCCCTCGGCAATCTGCAATGCGATCCGTACCGATTCGATCGTGGAAAGGGGACCGTCCGACTCGACTCTTTGTTGTAGGCTTTTGCCTTCCACGACCGGCATCACTAGGTACGGAAAACCCTCGTGGTCATCGACTGTTTGGATGGGGACAACGTGTGGGTGCACTACAGCTGCCGCACTTTTAGCCTCCCGCGAGAATCGTCTGCGTGCTGCGGCACTGGAGGCCAGTTCGGGGGCCAGCACCTTCACCGCACAGTAGCGTTCCAGCGCTGGATCGTAACCCCGCATCACAATCCCCATCCCGCCACGGCCAAGAATTTCCATAATCTCGTAGCGGGCAAAACGGCCAAGGGACTGAGGATGTTCCGACGCTTGCAGAAAGGGCGGTAGGGTGGTCCCCATCCCTGCGGGAGCTGAATTCGGGATCGCATTGGTCGAGGCAGCTAGTGGCGACAGATCATCTTGCTGCATCATACCAGCCACTTCATTCCAACTCATCCCGCCACTGGACAGCGTCTCCAACTTGGTTTGGCAGGCTGCACACGATTCAACGTGTGCAAGCATGTCACTTGCTGTCTCCCGGGGATTGTCACGAAGTAGTTGCAGCAGTGATTGGTCGTCGTAGTGAAATCTTGCGATCATCGTAAGCACCTATTCATCTATATCGTTTTGAATTTCTTCACGAATCTTTGCCAACACGCGACAACGCGCTACACGGACGGCACCGACGGTTTTCCCGATGCTGGACGCGACATGTTCAACGGACTGATTCTCGACGGATGTCTGCCAAAAACATTGCCACGTTAATTCACTAAACTGATTTTTCACCTTTTCTGCTGCTTGCTGGAAACGCGCTCTGCGATACTCGATGCGAAATAACGTCGCCGTCTGATCCTCAGGAGTCGGAGCTTGGCTGAGAAGATATTGGACGTCACTGTCTCCACTGCCGATCGGCCCACGCCGGCCCGAAAACGGACCACGCATCAACTGATTCACCACGAGGTTGCGGGTAATTTGGTACAACCACCGCCGGAACGATCCTTCACCGCTCGACGTGAAGGATTCAAGCGATTTTCCGACTGCAGAAAGCACATCCTGAGCTACGTCGTCTGCGTCGGCGTTTTGCAGGCCCTTCGCTCTGGCAACCCGAATCACGAGCGGCCGATAGACAGCAGCAAACTCAGTCCAGGCTTCCTCCGAAGCAGGGTCATTCAGGCTTGCGATCAGTGACGCTCGTGTTTCGGGACCTAGCAAAAAATCAATCCTCCTACCTACACATCACCGGCAGATTTGAAGCGTTACAGAAATTGCCAGAGAATTTGCCGAGAATATCCAGTTTGCTGGACATCTCGCAATTGCCACCAGGCATTCCTTGATTCCGGGAATGCCTGTTCCCTATTCGGGGCAGATGGGCTAGCAGACGATCCTCGTGGTGGAACGCTAGTGAATTGTCAAGACTAAGAATTACGGTTTAGCGAGCGTTCAGAAAAAGGTGTCCGACACCAAAAGTGCAAAGCACCCGAAGGGCCGTTCCGGCTTTTGGTGTCGGACACGAATGGCACTTAATCGGCGTAAGTCCTATGCCTCCCCGGGTTTGTATTCGCTTCTTGGCTTTTGCATCAGCTTGTATTTCTTCGGTCTTCGCTTGAGCACCCTGGGCTCGTAGCGGTCCGGTCGATTGCCAACTGCGTGTTGCAAGCAGCAGCGGTACAACACAGTGCATAATTCATCGGCGTTGCTGATTAGGCCTAGAACCGGAAGCATATCCGTCACCGTTGTCAGTGTTGACTTGAAACTGATATGCCAAGGTTGAACGTCGCCTTCGACGGCCGCTTCAGACATCACCCCGCGAATCAAATTGTAAGCCAACATGTGCGTCCGAATTTCGTTCCGCACTCGATGCGGCTTTTTACAGCGCAAGTGTTCCATCTGCATGACCGTTTTCAAGCTCCGTAAATGAAGTTCTGCTTGCCACCTTCTACGGAACAGGGCCGCGATGTCCTCCCTCGTGTACTCCGTATCGTCCGACAGCGATGTGTGAACGATAATCTCGCGAGTGCGAAATCCGTTGTTCTCAACTCGGATACGGATCTCGCGAATGGTGATGAAGTCCGGGTACGTCTCGTACTCTTCAATGCTCATCCAGTCGGGACGAGCTGGCTTGTCGATTTGGATGGAGTGATCGTCTTTGCCGTAACGAATTCCAGTCCGAAAATCTGACTTGCGCAACTGGTGTTTGCGAACAACGACGTGTGCACCACGTTGAATCATCCTCGCCATCTCGAACCAACCCGCATAGGCGCGATCAGCTAGGAAAACATCGGTTTCTTCGATGATTGCGTCGATCTGACGAAACAAACTTACTTCGTGAGTGAACTTACCTTTGTATCGGCCCATCGCCATGTCGAGCACAACGCCAGTCGACAACGCGAACAGTACAACGACTCGCAAGATCGGAAATCCACAACCGGGTGCTTGACTACTAAGTTGCGGGTAGGCGGCTTGATTCTCCGACGTGTCTGCCATCGTGACGGTGGCACCATCGGCGGTGATCACGCGGTGCCCCAGCCATCGCCAATGGTCGGGACTGCTGTCTTCAATCGCAAGTCCGCTGGCCGTCACAAGACGTTGCATGGATTGCTCGTCGATTTTGTCTCGAGCAATGCAGTAAGCACCGGTTTCGGCAGAGCAAGCAGTTTGGTTGTTGGCGACTCGATGGGTGATCAGCTTGGCGACCGCAGAGACGCAGCCGTGGTGGATGCTCATGACTTGCGAGAGGAAGACCCACAGCGTGACCGATGTGTTGTAAACTCTGGCCGAATCGAGAATGGCACTTGCATTGCCAAAGACTGACGCGATAGTCTCTTTGGAGATCAAGGCGGCGAAGTAAAGATCGCCGTGTTGGCGCGCATGTTGGACTCGACAGCGGAACGAATCAAACGGATGATGGCACACGGGGGCTTCCTTGCTTGGTGTGTTCGGGAGGGTAAGATTACCCAAACTCATCGCAAGTGAAGCCCCCTGCTGTCAATCGAACTTAACTCTAGAAGCACCAGTACCTTAGGCCGATTAAGTGCCATTCGTGTCGGACACCTTTTTCCGGGCAACCCGAAAATTAAGCTTTGACAATGCATTAGTTTCAATCCATACGATGATTTCGAACCACACGACGAAAACGCACTGCCATCCGCGAAGCATAGCCACATCAGTACTATTGTAGGATGTCTGTTGGATCGCGGCGGCCCGGAACGGAGTGGTGTTCCCACACGACTTGTTCTGTCCTGCATGGCACCCGCGGTACTCAAGCAATGCATCGTTGGCCCCCAATAGAGACCGCGTCCACTTTTCTCGGTTGCAAGCCAAGAGTTCCAGCGGGACGTTGCGTTCCGCTGGTGCAGTGACAGCAGCGGGCGTTTCCCTTCCAGCATCGGCTATACTGTTGCCCACGCACTGTATTCGCTTACCGATCATTCGAATTTCAAGCTACTAAATCCATGGCACAAACCAACAATCTCAAGCCGAACACCCTGTACATTGAAGTTATTGGAGCGGGGCTGCCTGAGGTGGACGGTCTCTTTGTTCCCTCCACGGCGCCTCCCACGGAATCGGAATCCGGCACCGTTTCGAGTCTCGGCTATTGGAACGGAAAAATGGCCTGGGATCGCGCCGATGGCAAGTCTGCTAGAAGCCCAGCCCTCTCGTACTCCAACACGTACCAATCCTGGCGAATCTGTCGATTGGACGGTCACCTAGCCTATGACATAACTTGCGAAGAGGAACTGCCGCCGACCGAGAGAGAGTGGCATGTCTATAAGAAGGGAGTTGCACCAGCACCGCGAGTCGTCATCCATCACTTCGACCCCAGGCAACCTTGTCCCAAGCCAAACGTTGTTTTCGTGCTCGGTGGCCCAGGCGCTGGAAAGGGGACCATGTGTGAACTTGCCGAATCTCAACTCGGCTGGACGCATCTTTCCGCCGGAGACCTCTTGCGCCGCGAACGCGAAAAGGACGGTCCTACGGCGAACACGATTAATGAATTCATCACCGCCGGAAAACTCGTTCCCAATGAAATCGTGGTGGCACTGATCAAGAACTCCATGGAGTTTATTACCCGGACAACGGGTAAGACCAATTTTCTACTAGACGGCTTCCCTCGCTCGCTGGACAATCTGGACGGATGGTCGCAGATCTTTGGTAGCCAGACGGAATTGCCCAAAATGCTGTACTTGGAATGTCCGTACGATGTTCTCGAAAAGCGTATTCTGGCACGTGCTCAGTACACCGGTAGGGTCGACGATAACGTCGCAAGCTTGAAGCTCAGGTTCGACACCTTCAAGGCGGAGACATTGCCAACCGTTGAGTTCTTCAAGAGCAAAGGCAAATGTATCGAAATCGACACCAGCCAAAGCCGCCAAGCGGTCTATGCTCTCGTCGCCAGCCACTTGTCCGAGTTCACCGATCAAGCTTTCGTTACCCAACCGCTCACCGAGCGAGCTGAGATGCTGCTCGGCCTAAGGCCCTATCCGAAGGATGAGGAATAGCCAACGACGCAGTCCCCGTTTCTCACGCAGCCGGCAACCGAGGTAACGTTCACAGGTTCTCTGGTCAGTCCCGCTCCCTAGCATGCTCGCATCGATTCCATTCTGAATCCACTTGCATTGCGATTTCGCCCGCCCTTAGTGAAGAGCTCAATCCAGCGACGAATGGCTAACGATTGCAGGCGTCTTTTTCGCATCCGGAGATAATTTTGACGCCCACTCAACTTTCCACTAGCCAGCTTTATTGAGATGAGAAACCTTCGGATCGCCGTATGCCAGTGCCTCTGCTTAGCCGCTTCGCGCGCTCGCGCCGTTGAGGTTATGGAAGTCCAGGAAATTCGCTTTGATGCGACAGGGAGCTACAGCAATCCTTACGTCGACGTGGACTTGTGGATCACATAACCGGGCCAAGCGGTGAGACTTATTGGATACCTGCCTTTGGGGACGGCGGGGAGGTGTTTCGCGTTCGATTGGTGGCACTTAGAAATGGGAGGATGGTACAACGCAATCATCGTTCAGGCAGACACCGACGGCAAACGCAACTGGCCCCCAATTCCAGACACGGCGCGGAATTGGGCTTACCGTCTCCGCATCCAAGATTCCTCTTCGGTCGAATAACGAGAAGAACCGCTCGCTCGGCCCCGTGGGACTCGGCAGCGGCCTGACGCGAAATCGGAGCAAACCGAGCTTCACTTAAGTTTCTGGAGAAGAAGGCCGTACGGCAAGAGCAGTGGACGGAGATCCCGCGGCCCAAATTTGAAACCGGTCGTACGAATGCCTTCCGTTGTGCCATTTTACGGCTGCGCGGACCATATCAATTCAACCCGCAGCATGACGACGTGCTTCCCCCCTCGGGCGCGTGAGTAAGGCAAGATCAGTTGCCATTACTCTGAGATGCGGGGCGCAGCATTCACATTACAACTCTGAATGTGATTCCGCAGTTAAGCTGGAAACGCCTTCCACACCTCAACGGCATGTCCCTGCGGCGTACCACCAGCACCACCCCACATAAGATGGCATTGGTGGCTCAACTCGGGCTCGCCAGGGCGTTGGGTTCGCTGCTACGGCCCAGGTTGCTGGGGCGTCTTCGCACGAGCGGAGGATTGACGCCTACATTTGCCGTGTCAATCCCCACTGACATTGAGAGCGAAATGAATTCCAATGTTCACTTCGTCCTTAATTGCATTGGCATCACGCATGAAATCCGATAGCGAGACTCCGAAACGCCATCACCGCCCACGGTTCGCCAACTTCCCCTTTGATCCCACACGGCTACCGTTCTATTACGGATCCGTGGTGCTAGTGTGTGGCACTCTGGGAGTGTTGGCCAGCGCACCAGGGCAAACCGTAGGCGTGTCGGTGTTTACGGACTTTCTGATTCAAGCGCACCATTTGTCGCGGAGTTGGGTCAGTTTTGCCTATTTTGCGGGAACCATTGCAAGTGCATTGCTGATCACCCGCGCCGGTCGATGGTACGACCGGTTTGGTGGACGCTGGGTATCTGCAGGCTCTGCCGCCATGCTAGCAGTCGTGTTGATGGGAATGAGTTTTTCGGTCGCAATCTCCGAGTTCATCGCGTCAGTTCTTCCCGTCCACTATCGCCACCACGTCTCGTTTGCAGTATTGACGCTAGGCTTTTTCGCAATGCGATTCTTTGGACAGGGAATGTTAACCTTGTCGTCTCGCAATATGGTGCTGGAATGGTTTGAGCAGAGGCGGGGAATGGCGATGGCCTTCATCGGGATAGCGGTCGCCTTTGGATTTTCGGTAACTCCTCCCATTTTTGAATGGCTCATCCAACGTGGTGGCTGGCCATGGGCCTGGCAGTGCATTGCTGGGATGATTGCCGTTTTTTCGCTAGTCGCTTTTAGTCTCGGACGCGCCAAGCCAGAAGACCACGGATTGCTGCCGGACGGCCCCTTTGCTAGGAAAAATCGAAAGGCGCACGTCGAAACGTTGAGTGGACGGCAGTTCACGCTTTCCGAAGCTCGCCGTACCTACAGTTTCTGGGTTTTCACCTTCAGTGTCCTTCTTTCCGCTCTAGTGTTGACCGCCTTCTCATTCCATGTCGTATCCATTTTCTCCGATGCAGGCATGCGACGCGGCCAAGCGGTTGCTATTTTCGTTCCAGCAGCCTGTGTCAGCGTCATTGTCGAATTTGTGGGCAGCTGGTTCAGCGACTTCATCAAATTGAAGTATTTAGCAATGGTTCAACTCTTTGGGATCATCGTGCTGTCGCTCAGCCTATCATTCCTGGATGCAGGCCCCTCTGTGTATCTTGTGGTGCTGGGGATGGGTTGCATGCAGGGCATGTTTGGCATCGTCTCTGGCGTAACTTGGCCGCGTTTTTTTGGGCGAACGCATCTGGGCGCGATCTCCGGATTCTCGACCTCGATCGTAGTTGCAGGTACAGCGGTCGGCCCCTACCTCTTCAGTGTTGCGCACGATCAGTTTGGGTCCTACCGCCCAGCTACTCTGTTGTGCGCCAGCGTTGGATTCCTGCTGTTTGCAGCGTCATTTCGCGCGGATCGCCCGCAATAGATCGCCCAATCCCCGAGGTGTTACCGCCGCAATGCCCGAGCACAGTACCACTCGCGGTCCGTTCAAATTAGGACAACCTTGAGAGATTTTTGTGAGACCGAATCCGGCATGGCTTGGGGATTGAAAGGGTTGTGGTAAAACCGGTAGCCTATCGTCATCCAAACGCTTCAATATCGTCGGAAGTCCAATGATTCCCCGCAGCCTGCACATCGTTACCGGCGCAGCCGGTGTTGGGAAAAGCACCTTCGCCAAGAGCCTAGCCGTCCAACACGCGGCGGCCCTGCTGGATAGTGACACGGTGACCGAGCCAGTCGTCCAAGCTGGCTTAACTGAGTCGGGCATGTCTCCGGAGGATCGCGACAGCGCGGACTACAAGCGTATCTTTCGCGACGCGGTCTATGAATGTTTGTTTCGGACTGCCGCCGAAAACTTGCCCCATGTGAGTGTAGTGATCGTGGGGCCATTTACGCGTGAGTTGGCTGACTCCGAGTGGCCGGAACAATTGTTGAAACGGTTTGGCATCCGGCCAGTGATTTGGTTTCTCACCTGCGAGCATGAAGTGCGCCGGAAGCGAATCGAGAATCGCGGTAACACGAGAGACCAGGCCAAGCTGACCGACTGGCAACAGCACCTCAGGCTGGCACCGCTGACTAGACCCGTATTTGCTGTAAATGAAATTGATACAAGCCCCTGACATCGCGTCCAGCAATGCGATGACCTCTTCCGGTCGATGCCATTGGTTGCCCGCCCATTACGAAGGGGGAGAGTGATCCACGGAACGCATCGCTGGACCACTGCCCCTTTGCATCGAACTCATTTGAACTCCGCGCCTCCGATACGTGTACCGACCGGTGCTTCGCTAAATTCCCAAAGTACGCGAGTAGTCGTTTCAAAAATTTCGAACATTAGTTCGTCGCCATCTCGCGGCATGTTTCCATGCAGTCTCGGCAAGCTTTAGCGCACGCTCGACAATGATCGTGACTGTGCGCACCACATTGCTCCGCACACCACTCACAGGCTTCGGCGCACAGCTTGCAAATCGCACCTGCGAAGCGACTCTCGCGAGCCATCGCTTGAGCACACAATAAACAAAGGTCGATACACTCACGACAACATCGCGGACAATCGTTATCGCTATCCATCCCAATCATCGCATTCAGACATTGCTCACAGGCGATTGCGCAGCGTTGGCAGGCTTCGATGCATTCCCGGTTGATACTCATTTTCAATTCTCCAGTTCAAAGAGAGGACTTTAGTGTTTTTCAAATTGTTTACGCAGCCTTAGCTTACGCACCCGCACGGTTTGCTGCCGATCGCGGCGAGTTCTCGCTGGGTGGAACAGGCGAGATAGGAATTGGGCCAGGACTGCTAGGATTGCCAGCACACCGATCCATAACCACGGACTCGTCCCCGTCAAATCGGGTAAGGTGACTTCCCCTGCGTTACCAAGGCTCTCGCTCAGCGTATGTAACCATGGGTATAAAACGACATAAACACCGGCTGCTACCAACATTCCCGCCACTCCGACCATGGCATCTCGCCTGCCCTCACCACAGGCCGCAACTGAGGTACCGGGGCAGTACCCGAACACTGCCATGCCCACTCCAAACAAGACTCCTCCCACGACGATACCGGCCCAGGCCAAGGGGCGGATATGTAATGACACGACTTCCAACGCAAGCAGCCCATAGACGCCTACCGCGCCGACAATGACTGCCGTTCCCATAATTTTGACGACCGTCCAGTCCTTCAGAATGAATTGCCCGACGATCACTCGAAATTTGGCAACGGCTCCCTTTTGGAGCAGAATTCCGAAAACGACTCCGGTAAACAATCCTAATGCCAACTTCCAAATTGGATCAAACATGGGTCTTACTCCTTCTTCCGTACAGGAGCAAAGACGTAGCAACCCCCGTTCCAAAAAACAGGATTGCGAATAACCAACTCGATGCCGCCAGTTGCAATGTGCCACTGATGCCGTGACCACTTGTACATCCTTGCGCCAGACGCGCGCCGAACATCATCAACCCTGCCCCAAAGAACGCCGCTGTGAAACGTAACGGGACACTCGGTCCGAAGCGTTCCTTCCACATCACCGGAACAACGATCCTTTCTCGATCGCCTGATGCTAGCGAACTAAAAAACGCACCGAGAAAGACGCCAACCACCAACATTGTCTCCCAACTGACTTTGGGCGTTTCCGTTTCAAAATATTCGTTATTCGCCGCGAGTCCCGGCGCAATCGCCTGCACCCCAAGTGCTGCGCCGTGCTCGAAAGCCGTCGTGATGCCGAGTGGGTGGTCAACACTGGCAAAAGCAAACCAACTAAGCACACCAATGCCGAGTCCGACGAGATAGGGCGACCACTGTTTATCCTGGAGCGGGTTCTTTATTGAAGTCATTAGAGTCTTCTAACGAAGGGGATGAAACGCTTAAATGTCCATCTTCGAATCGTCGCTGGCTAGCAGCGAAAGTCTTGGAAATACAGGGGCTCAAGCGCTCTCGAACCGGTTAGCCGATTGAGCGGAGACGTCGCAGGAGCCGATGCATTATCCTTCGGAAAACTTCCCCCAACGAAGTCTGGCAATGCACTTCGCAGGTGGTAGAGCAGCTTCCCCCGCAACTGGACTGCCTCCGCAGGGCGGGTCTGTTTTCTGAGTTATCAATTATCGGCTACCACTCTTTTCACCGCTCACAACTGTTCATTGCTGCTCCCTAAACGAGCATGGAGTAGATGGAAGGCGTCCCGTGCGAAATAATGAGCAAGTCATATCGAGCATCAACCTAGTGGATATTCGTTGCTCGGAAATATCGCCCAATTCGGGCTTAGACATGGAAAATCCTTTTGCTGAATACGGTGGAATTAGCGAGCGGCAAAAGTTTCAACTGCAATTAGGACGGCAATGAGAAAGGCGACACTCCCAAGGGTTATGGCGGTGCGATTCCCCGGCAAAAAATCGTACAGCGTGAGCTTCCCCCGATCACCGATGGGATCAATACGGCGGCTAATCCAATCGGACGCTTCAGCGTACAGATAGGAACCGGCTAGCATGCCCGCCATCATTGCGAGTGCGTCGTAGTTGCCTTGGCCGAGAGCCGCTGCGCCGGTGCCTGGACAATAGGCTGACAACGCAAAACCGACGCCAAATAGTAAGCCTCCCAAAATATTGGATGCGTAGCGCGTTGGCTTAATGTGCAGTTTCACCAGTCCCGCACGGTGCATGAGATGAATGCCCACCGCTCCCACGATAACTGCCGACAGCATGACCTTCAGCACCGTGAAATCGACAAGCAGCAGTTGCCCAATCAGGACATGGTATTTTGCCACGCCCCCTAACTGCAGCAGAAATCCAAACATGACGCCGAAAACTAAGCCTAAGAGCAGAATCCTCCTGGAGGCTACTTCAGGCTGCGTGAGCGGGAGTTCTGTCGGGACTACGTTGGCTTGGGGTGCTGTTGGGATGTTCATGAAGCTGTCCAAAAATCGAGGGCTCGCGTGTTCTCTAAGTTAATTGCCTGATGTGTTCTAAGGCGTTGGGAACGCGTCTTTCCAGCGTCTAGGCGGCGTACATCAACATCGCCGTAACAATGCCACCGAGGAAAAAGCAGATCGCTGCAATCCACGACCCTATCGCTAGTTGCAGAGTTCCACTAATTCCATGCCCGCTGGTGCATCCTCCAGCCATCCGCGCTCCGAAGGCCATTAGCACGCCACCGGCCAGCGCGACAGCGGCACGCAGCAGAAAGCTCTCGCGACCGAATCGCTCCTGCCACATCAACGGTAGAAAACGGCCGGTCAACTCTCCCCCAGCCCAAGCCGCAATAAACGCCCCAGCGATTACACCAACGACGAGCATGAGCTCCCAGCCAACTTTGGGTGGATTCTCTTTGAAGTACTTCAGCGACCGAGTGTGCTGTGGAGCGACTCGCTCCCCAAGCATTCCGGCAAGGCGTGCGTAGGCGGTAGAAGCTCCCAACGGTTTGTTCGAGAAATAGAACGTCGCCATGGAAAGCACACCGATTAATGCACCGACCAGATAGGGTGACCATGCGGCCCCGGAGTATTTGAGCGGATCGATTTCCCCGACGATCGATATCGAAACGATGGTCTCAAGCACGACTCACCTCCTCTCGCGGGGTCTCGACAGGGTAGCCTTCCGCCGTCCACGCCCCCCAACTCCCGGGAACGTTCGACACTCGTGTGAAACCTCGCGATTTCATCAAGCTCGATGCGATGCTGGCGCGGTAGCCACTCGCACAATAGGTGGCGTAGTGCTGATTCTTGTCCAGCCCCGTAATTCGCTCTCGCATGTCGGCGACGAAATAGTGCTCGGCATCTGGAACATGCCCGCCAGCCCATTCTTCTGGAGAGCGGACATCGAGGATGGTAGGTCCAGTTCGGGAGGCTTGGCACTCACGAAGCTCTTGAACCGGCATTTGTTCGAGGCGTTGCATCGGGAAACCGCCGTCTTGCCAAGCTTTCATCCCTCCCGCCAAGTAGCCTGCAAAGTGAGTGTGCCCACTGCGAACGATTAACCGCTGAATGCGATCGACGTCTTTGTCGCTGTCCACGATGAGCAGTAGTCGCTGATCCAGATCAAACATCTGTCCAATCCAGGCAGACATTTCCGGGCGATCCCCAATGTTGATACTTCCAGGCACATGTCCACCGCCAAAAGCTGTCATGGAACGAGTATCGATGACCGTGACTCCCGGTAGGCGACAGGCCTGCCGGAATTCGTGTGGAGGCAACGCGGGGATTGTCGGTAAGCGGTTCATGACCGGTGGACCAACAGCGTTGACTTTCTTCAACTCAGGATAGTGCCACGGGACAGGCGGCGCGTCGTCCACTACGAACGCTCGAAACGATTCAAAATCGGGGAAAGACAGAAATTTGTTAGTCCGCCGCTCATAGCCGATGGTGCTGCTTAGCCGATCACCGATGTCTGCTCCACAGGCCGAGCCCGCTCCGTGTCCAGGGTAGATCGTCACGTAATCCTCCAATTTCAGGTAGAAATCGTAAAGGGTAGTGTAGAGTGACTTAGCTAATTGTTCCGCTTCGTCAGAGCCAAGGAGATCTGGACGCCCCGCCGAGCCGACGAACAACGAGTCTCCCGTGAAAACGGCCCAGGGACTCTTAGGATGCTGCGTCTCGTTGAGCAAGAACGAGAGGTGCTCGGGCGTGTGACCGGGTGTATGGCGAGCGGTCAGCCTGAACGATCCGAAATCAAACTCTTGACCGTCGGTGACCGCTTCTGCCTCGAACTCGTACTCAGCTTGGACACCGCTCAAGTAAACACTTGCAGTCCCACTGCGTTCCGCCAAGGATCTACTGCCCGAGACGAAGTCTGCGTGAATGTGGGTTTCAAAAACATGCGTGATCGACACACCATGCTTTCTCGCTAGCTTCTGGTAGATTTCTACATCGGTCCGAGGATCAATGACTGCCGAAACGCCCCTACTCGTATCCGCCAGGAAATAAGATAGTTGGGCGATACCCTCGGTCAGAATGGGTTCTAGAATGAACATGACGAATAAATCACCTCAGTGTTTGCGGTTGAGTCTTGTTGATCGAATAGAAACGCCAAGGCGTGCAACCGGCATGCCAACCATAACGGTCCAAGCCTTCCCTGGCGTGCAGACGGGCCGTGGCGGCGGCGCAGCACAGGGCTTTCGCACGTTGAGCCAGTTGCCGGGATGCAAGCCTGATAAAACGAACCGCCGGAGCAAGGGGAAGGCCGTCTGCCCACTAAGAAACTCCCGTTCGGTGGAAGATCGCGTGGGATAGCCTGCCAATGCACCCGCTAGACCGGCGTCTTGCCTCCGGTGCAGCCGAAGACTTCCGCCGTCACATAGCTCGCTGCCGGACTAGCCAACCAAACGTACAACGGTGCCAGCTCCGCGGGTTGTGCTGGCCGCTCGAACAGCGTATCCGCGCCAAAATTCTCGAACTTCTCTTGAGGCATTGAACCGGGAATGAGGGGCGTCCATACCGGGCCAGGTGCAACCGCGTTGACACGGACACCGCGTTCCATAGCGAGCTTCGCCAATGCCTTGGTCATGCCGATTAGCGCCGATTTGGTCGTTGCGTAGGGGAGCAAGTAGGGGGACGGACTGTACCCCTGGATCGAGACCGTGTTGATAATGCTGCCGCCGGCAGGCAGGTGCCCCATGGCGGCCCGCGACAACCAAAACGGAGCGTAAATATTGGTCTTGAAGATCCGATCGAACGTTTCGGTCGAAAAATCTTCAATCGAGTCCTCTGTAACCTGAAAGGCTGCATTGTTGACGAGGATATCCAACGAACCGAGCTGCTCCACGGCTTGCCCGATCAACTCTGTGCAAAACGACTCCTCCCGCAAATCACCACCAATTACGACAGCTCGCGATCCGGCTGCTTCCACCAGCGTTTTCGTAACCTCAGCATCGCCATCTTCGGACAGGTAGTTGATGACAACATTCGCACCCTCGCGGGCGTAGCTGAGTGCAATCGCCCTACCAATACCACTGTCCGCCCCGGTCACCAGTGCGTTCAAACCTTTCAACTTCCCAGCACCACAATAGCTGTCCTCCCCATGATCCGGTTGAGGTTGCATGTTGGCCGTCGAGCCGGGCATCGAAAATGGCTCCTGACTCGGGAACGGCGGCCTTGCAAATGCTTGCCGAGGGTCGACTAACACTACGTCTGGGAAAGTTGTTATTGCTTGAACGGTATCCATCGCTATGCTCCGAGAAATGCGTTACTAATTGGAGGAGGGGCGTAAAGCTGGCACGCAGTCCCGATCATTTGGGCTGGTAGGTGCGCGTGTGCACTCGCGTGTACGCGTCCATGGCCGCTGGTCGCGCTTCCTCCCAAGACATGTAGTCTGCGCCTCCTTCGTTTTCCCATCGCTGCCGAGCGATCGCCTCCCGCGTAGCCCAGTCTTCCTTGGCATCCGTATCGTAGGATTCCCAGCCAGCTTGATAGGCTGGGCGGTAGTGATCGTATTTGTAGGAATCGTTGTAATACGGCCGACTTCGGTGCTGCTCTTCCCAGTAGGCAACCTCGACAGTCGGGTCGATCTGCTCAGCGACTGCCTTACCTGCCAAACCGCCAGCCAAGCCGCCCACAATAGCTCCCGCCACAGTACCAACCGGCCCCGCCACCGCCCCGGCGGCTGCACCCGCGGCTGCACCGCCAAGTGCCGTACCAACGCCGGCGCCAACCGGATGCGATCCAGGCTCCCCAGTCACAGCGTCTTCGTTCCGCAATTCTTCGCGAGTTTCTTCCCGATTCGTTTTCTGATAAGTCATCATTCGTTCCTTTGATTGGAGAGTCATGCACCTGAGACGAGACGATCGCATCGAATGCTGACCAAGATAGTCTTGGGAGACTAAGCAGCATATGCTGTGCCAGCCAACTCGCTCCTCTCGAAATCCATCCTCTCCCACATCGGTTCTCTCGTGCGTTCAGAATGTGCTGTAGCACGCGAACCGGATAGCCAACCACTGCAAGACTCCGCGTGACAACTGCAGTTAGCAGCACACGGCCACGACGCCATCGAGCTCGCCGTGTCTGAGCAATTGTCTGCAAAGTTAGCACGATGATCGTTGACCATTCAACTTCGAGGACGCGGGGTGGATGATTGCTAACGCCGCATCCCCCTCGCGTCGCAACGCCCCGAGAGTTCAGGCGACAGACAGCCATCTCGTCGACGCTGGCGACTCATCAGGATGAAGCTCAACAATCGGCGGAACCCGACATGTTAACAATGTGGTACGCATAGGCGAGTACATCATCCGTATGGATCACGGGTGATTCTCGGCGAGCATTCGCAATGCTGTCACTCTGCTCCAATAAACACTCTGCCCAATTAAACCGCTTGAACCTTCGCCGGAATTGCCGCGACGGCACCTCTGCGCAGCAATTCCACTCTGCAATCCACCACCTCAGTGACGTCGCTCACGCGCGGCTGACTCTGGCTGCGCATCGCTCAGCTTGCTGGAAAATACGCCTAACTGAATCGATCTTGGTCGACCTCAAAATCTGTGCACCTCAATTCCTGAAGGCACCACCAAATCGATGGAGCCAACTACCTGGATTGGCACGTTGCTTGCTCGATTGCTCGCAAACTTGGCCGACACTCGGCCACCTTCGTGGCAGACGCCCCAAGCTGCGACGAAGTCAAGTTCAGGAATCCTAAAACGGAGCATAGAAATGTCCATGAAAACCCTGGCTGATGCCTTTTACGATGAACTCCGCGACGCTCTTAGCGCTGAAAAGCAATTGGTCAAGGCGCTGCCGAAAATGATTAAGAAGGCCTCTTGTGAAAAGCTTACTGCAGCGTTGGAAGAACATCTATCTGAAACCGAGAAGCAGGTTGAACGCGTTGAACAAGCATTTGACGATACTGGCAAGAAGGCTAGAGCCAAGACGTGTGAAGCCATGAAGGGGCTGATCACAGAAGCCGAGAGCATGCTTAAGGAAGAAGCCGAACCTGCGGTGAAGGACGCCGTCATCATTGCTTGCGCTCAAAAGGTGGAGCACTACGAGATCGCCACTTACGGTACACTCTGCACCTGGGCCGAGGCGCTTGGATACGACAAGGCATTAAAACTTCTCAAGCAGAATATCGATGAAGAAGAGGGCGCCGACAAGAAGCTATCGCAGCTCGCCCAAGCAATCAACAAAGACGCACTGGTCGTCGGCTAAGGTCGATGGAAAGATGCGAAGTCGGTCCAGCCCTTCGCGCGTCCGCCACTTTCCCAAACCAGTTGACCGATTGCCCGCATTATCCCCAGAACGTGATTTCACGTTCTGGGAGGTGACGCTTGTCGTGCCCAGAAAGTCAATTCTTCCTCCATCCCTAGCACTTCGCCTAACTTCGCACCAGCGTGAGGCTCCTCTCAGGTATGACTTGCGCGGCACCTCGAAAAAAGCAAAGCCAGCCAACGAACAGACTCCCCCAACAGTTCATTGAACGCACTCACGATGCGTCCGCGTCCCGTCAAGCAGAGCCAATCTTTCCTCTGCAAATTGGAAGTGCCGCCCTACATGTTCCCATCGCGCTCAGCCGCGTTGTTGCGTAACCAGGTAGGCCGGATCAGGCGACGTATTGCCTGGTTCCCTACGGCGCAGGGTGGGCAGTTACGGCGCATCGTCCACGTGATAGATCGGTTTCACCCCGTGCATCAGTTCACCCAGGTCCAATTCTAAGTCGAGTAGTCGCCCCGTCTCAATATCGAACACCCAACCATGCACCACTAGCTCTCCAGCTCGGCTAGCCACCTGCACTCTGGGAATATTCGAGACATTGATGCACTGCTCTTGAACATTCAGTTCGACTAGCCTCTTGTAGCGTTGACCTTCGTTTTCGATCTCCCCCAACTCCTCTCGGTGCAAGCGGTAGACATCGCGGATGTTGCGCAGCCATGGATGCAATACTCCCAAATCACTGCATTGCATCGCAGCTGCGATGCCGCCACACCCGTAGTGGCCACATACGACAATATGTGCAACGTTCAGCGTCCCAACTGCAAAGTCGATCACCGAACTAGAACTGAGATCATTGTTCGGAACCAAATTGGCGATATTGCGGTGGACAAACAAATCACCGGGTTGCGAGCCGGTCATATCTTCGGCCGTCACGCGGCTATCGGAACAGCCGATGTACAGAGCCGCTGGGTTTTGCCCCTCGGCGAGGTGAGAAAAGTACTCGCGGTCGACCGCGACTTTTTCATCAATCCAGCGTTGGTTGTTCTCGAACATTTGCCGGAGATCCATGCTTCTTACCCTTTCTATCAAGAACTAGAACTAGGAAATATCTGCGGGAAGGTCTTCATCGCTGATGTGAGCGGATGCATCCGGCGGCAACTCAACTTCGCTGACCATGGGCGCCGAGTAATCGTGCAGGTTGTCGTCGTGCAACAGCTCAAGCAAATTCTTTTCAATGGTTGTGCAAATTCCATCCAGTGGCAGAAAATCAACGCGCCGCGTATCGAACGGATTTTGCAGCTCCATTCCAATTCGATCCAAAGCGAGCAGCATGTAAGCGAGTATCATGATGAACAAGGGGACTAACCAGACACGGTGTGATGCGCTTGCTCCCCAGAACGCCGCGAACAGAGTGCCTTCAAAGTCTTGCATCAGGCTCAGCGGTAGGAATGCCAGCAGCAGAAAGATAAACTGCCGTACTTGAATGGCACCTGATCTCGCCAGCGGCGTCTTCAAGATCCTCTCGCACCCGCCGAGGTAGTCGATCAGCAAGCTGCGCTGACGCTCCGCTTCCTGAAAAGCAAAGCCGTTCATGCCGTTGCGCCGAGCATCGTGAAGCAGGGAAGCAATGCGACGCGAGACAGCATCGGGCATGTGTTCGTTCGATTTCAGCCAGTCGATTTGTTGTGAGGTCAGCAGCCGCGCCAACTCAGGCACACAACGTTCACCGCGAAGTGATCTCCGCGTCACATGGGGAAAGGCTGCCACCCACTTGATGAACTGAGCTCGCCATTGCTGGTCTTCTGTACCGTAAGCCAACCCAGCGATTGCGAGGTTGCGGGATTCGTTGACAATACCTCCCCATAACTTGCGTGCTTCCCACCACCGGTCGTATCCCGCATTCAAACGCAGTACGAGAAGCAGCCCTAGCACCGTACCGGCGACCTCAAAGGGCCTCGCCGGCATGGCCAAGCTGACCTCATAGTGCTTCGCTACGAACTGGCTGATGAACACCATGGCAGCAGCCAGTAGGCCAAAGCCAACCACATCGGGGAGAATACGAGGTAGGACCGAGCCACGCAACACGAAGGTGCCCAGCCAGTAGGAGTAGGAGAGTGGTTTGGTTTCACCGACTGGCTCGACTCGATCCGCGATACTGCGATGCAGCTTCATGCGATAATTCTAGATAGAAAAGTACGTCCAATGACGGCGCTCGGAAGCTGATGCTCCCAAGCACCCAAGATCAGTGGCTTTTCTTAACGCACATTCGGGGCCAAGCTCGCTTCGGTGGCGTGAATGGGTCAGAATTCACATTGGCTGATCGATCACCTGCCAGGGTGGTCCCGCTCACTTCACTCCTACTGGATGTGGCGGGCTGGATGTGGCGGGAAAAGGTTTATCGAGGGTAGCAAGCCGATCAGCCGACTGCATAAGTTGGGCAAATACGCCCTCGCAGCGTGCTGCCATTCAACAAAAAGTCACTTCACGCGGTCTTGGCTCAAGACTTGCGTGCTCCAATTTCCGTCCGATACCGTTTTCAGCATTCGCCGAGGCCTTTATGACCATCGCTAGTACCAACCCCGCCACCAACGAGACCGTCGAAACCTTCCAGCCGATGGTCAAAGACGAAGTAGTGCAGGCAATTGCCGCCGCGTCTGATGCATTCAGATCGTGGCGTCAGACGGCCTTTGAGGAACGCACTGCAAAATTGATGCTGTTCGCCAAACTGCTCCGCTCTAATGCTGAAACCTACACGCGTCTAATCACGCAAGAGATGGGCAAGCGACTCAGCGAAAGCCACTACGAAGTTGAGTACTGCGCAAACATCGCCGAGTTCTACGCGCAGGGAGCCGAGAAATTCTTGGCAGACCACCCCATGGACGTTGAAAACGTCAATGCTTATCTGCACTACGAACCACTGGGTGTTTTGCTGGGTGTCATGCCCTGGAATTTTCCGTTCTACCAAGTCGTTCGCTTTGCCACTCCCAACATCATGGCTGGCAATACCGTGATGGTAAAGCACGCCAGCAATGTTCCCAGATGTGCCAAGGCGATCGAAGAGCTATTCCACCAATGTGGTTTGCCCGCTGGCGTCTACACCAACCTGTTCATTCCCTCTGAGTTCGTCGAGTCCATCGTGTCGGATTCGCGAGTTCAAGGGGTCTCGCTGACGGGCAGTGAACCGGCTGGAGCGGCCGTTGCAGCCATCGCCGGCAAGAACCTGAAACGCAGCGTTCTTGAGCTTGGCGGAAACGATGCCTTCATCGTCCTAGATGACGCCGACTTGGAGTCAACCATCCAACTAGCCGTCCAAGGCCGCACGGTCAACGCCGGGCAATCATGTGTTGCATCGAAACGCTTCATCGTCGTGGAGGCGATCGCCAAACCGTTCCTTTCCGGATTTAAGCAGAAGATGGAAGAGCTGAAACTGGGCGATCCCATGGAAGAGGAAACTACCCTCGCACCGCTTTCGACCGAAAACGCAGCCGTCAGTCTACTGGAGCAAGTCCAATCGGCTATTAATGCCGGTGCCACTGTCGTAACTGGTGGCGATCGCCCCGATCGCAAGGGAGCCTACTTCAACCCAACCATTTTGACCGATATCACGCCGGAAATGCCCACCTTCGACCAAGAGCTCTTCGGTCCTGTTGCGAGCGTATTCGTCGTCAAAGATGAAGCCGCCGCAATTAAACTCGCAAACCACTCGTCCTACGGTCTGGGCGGCAGTGTCTTCACCTCGGACGTCGAGCGTGGCCGACGCGTTGCCGAGCAAATTGAAACGGGGATGGTATTCGTCAACCAACCGACAAAGTCCCAAGCTGAGCTGCCCTTCGGCGGTATCAAGAACTCAGGGTATGGGCGCGAACTCTCGCACCTGGGCATCTTGGAATTTGTCAATAAAAAGCTGATCCATTTAGGAAAGAAGGAATCATGAGCCAAACTACACTCGTTACTGGTGCTTCATCAGGAATCGGAAAGGAGCTGGCGATTCAGTTTGCTAAGCACGGCGACAATGTTGTGTTGGTAGCTCGAAGTGAAGACAAGCTGAACGACTTGGCTGAACAAATCCGCCGCGATTACGAGGTCGTTGCCACGGTCATCTGCAGCGACCTCGGCACGACGGATGGTGTGGATCGGTTGTGCAATCAGTTGAAAGACCAGAGCATTGTCATAGATACCCTGGTAAACAACGCAGGCTTCGGGGCCCTCGGCAAATTTGCGGAGCTCTCGATCGACCGTCAAACCAATATGCTCATGGTCAACGTGGTCGCACTGACACGTCTGACGCGAGCGCTACTACCCGCAATGATCGAACGAGGGCAGGGGGGCGTATTGAACGTGGGTTCCATCGCTGCGTACCAAGCTGGACCGAATATGTCGGTCTATTACGCGAGCAAAGCTTACGTGCTGTCGTTCACCGAAGGACTGCGAGAGGAGCTTGCCGGCACTGGCTTGCACGTGACTTGTCTAGAGCCGGGCGCCACGGAAACCGGTTTTGGCGAGGATTCGGGGATGGGTAAGCTCGACATGTTCTCATCGTCTACCATGACAGCCCAGGCTGTCGCTCAAGCGGGCTACAAGGGCTTCCACAAGAACGAAGATGTAGTCATCCCCGGCTGGAAGAATCGCTTGTTGGTAACTTCGGTTGGATTCCTTCCGCGGTTTGCCACTCGAAAGCTGGTTGGGAAACTCCAACGAGTTCAATCTGGCGAATGAGGAACAACAGGCTCCTCGCATTGCTGAATCATGTGCAGGCGTTGGGCTAACACTTCACGCGGTATCGAAAACAATTCGACCGCGATCTCTGCCAATATCACGCGGCCCTTCGTCAACCATGCCGCCGCAAATGCCCAGACGGCAATCCACTCCATCCAGAATAGGAAATTGTAACCGTTGAGCCACTGCTTCCATTGTGCAGGGACGATTATCAAATAGGTTCCCATGGCCATCATGCTCAAAAGAATCACGACACCACTGCTTCGGTAAATGAAGTTTCTCTCCCAGGGGTGAGGTTCGCCTTCCTCCGAGGCAGTCGTCGATCGCGGAAAGTGATACAGCGAATAGAATGCCAGCGTCAGGAAGAACGCACCACCGCTGAGCGTATGCAGGTAGCCGCTGATCGACTTCTGGAATAACGGATCACTGTTTGCATCGAGTGGACACAGGGCGACGCCCAACGCAAACAAGCAGCCGAGATTGGCCGTCCAGCTCTCGATCCAGTCGTGCCCTCGGTAGCAGAACAAGAAGACCGCGATCGCGCACATCGTTCCCACGAAGATGTCTCGCAATCCCGTATGGTAGTAGCTACTGATATTGTCTTGCAACGGTATGCCGAGCAACCAGCCACCGGGCCCAAGCGTAATTGGCAGCAACAATCCACTCACGCCAACTGCTTTGCGAATACCCTTGTAGGAAAGCACCATCGCATTGGCTTGCCTTGATAATTCCCGATTCACTCCATTTCCTCATACGTAGCTTGTACCAGGGCTTGACCGTGCGTGCGTTCCAACCGTCGGATGGTGAAGTGGGCTCGCGCAATATCTTGATAGTGATCAATAAAATAGCTATTGATCAGAGCACCTCCGAGAGCACCAATCACAGGAATGGCTTGTGCCGCCAGCTTCTCGCTGACCACCAACCCGAAACGTTCGCCAATTTTTGCCACCAGCTTAACCAGTGGAGGCGCGGACGGGTTCGACAATCCGTACTTCACGACGTACTGCGACGCATCGCGAATCTGTTTGGCCATGGCTGCGCGAACCGCAAAGTACCCGAGTTCGGTGTCATCGTCCACACGGGACTGATTCCCGGAATCCAGTGCAAAAACCTCCAGACAGGCCAAGCGAGTTTCGACCTCACTCAAATCTTCCCCCTCACTGCGAGCGATGTCTGCCACACTCCGTAAGATCAAAACCGTCGAAACGGGCAATTCTGCGGCAATGGTCGCCCCACCGAACATCCCCCCTGCGGCCCCCGACAAGCCGGCCAGTAGCTTGTGAGTCAACAATCGGGGCTTGCCAGTTCGTATCGAGTCGTTGCCCAGAGTCCGTAATGCAACGTCCAACGCTACCGTCAGCGATTTATCGATCGCCCGATAGACGGCCTTTTCCGCAACGTCAGGCAACAGTTTGAGCGAAGCCGTGACAGGAGCGCCCAGCATCTCAGTCAACCGATCTGCAATTCCGTGGTGCTCCAGCACCCGCTTCGCCTCCGCCAGCTCTTCGCGGGCGACATCGGGAAGTCTCACGTTAATTACTTTGGACATGTTGAATTGGACCACGACAGAAAATTAAAAATTGCCCTGAATACAGCGGTCCAGTGTGCAACAATCATACCAATAAACTTCCGTGCCAAATTTCGCCTAGCAAGCGGCGCACTTAGCACTGCAGCTTTCCGCGCAGTTTAAGCCAACTTCCCGTCGAAACTATTCAGGGCGTCGCCAACTGCATGACTGAGGCCGAATAAGCCAGTGAATCCGGCGACCTCCACCAGCCGCAGGCCGTTATGCAGTGGGCGGGTATGGGATCATGCAGGTCTGGGACGGCAGCATTTTGCAAACCGTTGGCTTTAGAAAACATCTAAAATCGCTGCAATTTCGTGAAGAATGCACGATTCGCCGCATCCAAGCTGCACATGCTCGCAAAATCCAGTGCCGTTCAAGGGTTCGGTTGACCGGCAGCAACATCGTGTAGAAATTGACTTTTAGTGCGGACCTATTGCCATGAAATGTTGTGACGTTTTAGACCAACTCTCAGCCTACTATGACGGCGAACTGCCGGTAGAGGTACGAGACGCGATCGCCCAACATTTGACCATGTGTGAGCAGTGCACTGAAGAACATACAGGTTTTGCAACTCTTTCACGTGCAGTGAAAGCAACATCAAGACCTACAGTACCACCCCTGATTTGGGCTCAAATCGAGGCACAAATTTCCAATGTCCCAACGATTGATTCAGCGGTGAGCCCGCCCAAGCAGCCTGCCCCACGACGAACCTGGGGAGCCTTGCGTCCATTGATTCTGGCCGCTTCTATTCTGCTGCTCCTTGGCTGCGGATACTGGCTGTGGCAACCCTTTGGGAGCTCGCATGCTGAGCACCAGCATAGCGTTGAATTCGCTGCCACGATGGATCATTACCTGCGGACACTCAACGATGCTCCCGAGAAGGCTGAGAAATTTCTGTTGAAGAAATACCAAGGGGAGATGGTCGATCCAGAGGGAGCAATACGACTGGTGGGCTACCGGCCGGCAGTTGCCCAGGGCTTGCCCGAGGATTACACACTTGCATCTACGAGCGTCCTCAAGATGCCATGCTGCACCTGTGTCAAAACGGTCTGCAAGCGACAAGATGGCTCTACTCTGGTTCTGTTTGAACATAATGATGAGAAAACAGCATGGTTTGGCCGGCGTCCGATGAAGATGGAACGGTGCGGCGATACCGACTGTTGCTTAGTCGATCTTGACTCGAATATCGCAGCCACATGGAAGCGAGGTTCTCGGTCGGTAACCATTGTTGGAGTGCGTGACAAATTCGAAGTCAGCAAGCTGGTTACTTGGTTAGGGGATGAGAGCGATAGCGGATGATCCAAATGAAGGGGCCATCGCATTCTACTAGGCCCGGCCCCCGCCCTGAGCATCGATCTCGGTACCGCTCCCCCGTCTTTGAGACGTGCCCGGTAGGACGCTAGGAACTCTGCAGCTTCCTGGACGCTCACTAGTCCAACGGCGATACCAGCCCGCCCTGCAGCGATGCTGCCAATCTCGCGCTGGCTCCAACTATTCCATGGCAGCGATAGGGCTGTCTGGCAAGCTCATTCAACTGGCCGATCGACCATCTTTCTCCCGACAACGCGAGACGCCCCACATGCACCTGGTGATTCGCAAGCCTTGATTCCCAAGTCTCGCGTCCGCCGCTTGGAATTCAGTGGGAAAGCAGCAGTCGCAGCCAACGACAGTGATTCCCGAGGTATTGGATTGTTTTTTCAACAGAAGCGGAATCGCGGCTGACTCCCGCATAGGACAACTCTTCGTGGTGTCTAGGTTAGCTGTGCGACCAGCAACGTCGTGTCATCGAATGCTTCTCGTCCGTTGCGAAACGCATCCAGCGAAATTTGTAACGCGTTTACTAAATCTCGGGCGTCCGTCGAGCCATGCTGGCTCATCAGCTTCTTAATGCGTTCCGTACTGGGCTTCGTCGGGATCGAACGCCTCGGTCACACCATCGCTAACAATGACGACCCGCGCGTGTTCTCCCAGTTCAGCGGTCTCTTCGTTGTAGACAGTGCTCTCGTCCACCCCAAGTACTAAATCGCCAATCGCCATCCGCGTAGGCGGCTTGGAACCGTGCTGCCAAAAGGGCAACTCGTGACCCGCATTGGCATACACCAATCTCTTTCCGTGAGTATCGATCACAATCAGCGTCATGGTTACAAAATGGCCCATCATCACGTATTCGCAATAGCGTTGATTGACTTCCGTAATAATTGCCGCAGGACTGGCATTCCGCTTCGCAGCTTCAGACACGAACGCTTTCAACAACGTCGCTGCCATCGCCGCAGGCACCCCATGCCCACATACATCCGCGACGCACAACAGATGCCGACCATCGGCTATTTGGATGCACGACTTCGCCCCTTCTTCACAGCTACCGCAAATAATTGCGGAATCTTTCCTAAGACACTCCTTTCCTGGCCGAGTGGCTACAGAGAGGTTCCACTGACGTCGCAGGTCAGCTCAGCTCGAATGGGCAAATAGACTCGATGAAGTGCCGCTACAGCAATTGTGCAACAGGCGCAGCGCTATCGGCGAATTTGTCGATGGGGACGCCCAGCTGTTGCAGCATGGTCACGAACACGTTTCCTAGCGGCTGATCCTCGTGGGCGATCTCCTTTTGCCACGGTTCTCTCCCGCCATCCCACGCACCTCCCTGAGGGTTGGCTCCCGCAAAATTGAGGTACTGGCCATGCTTGAATCCCATATTTTTTCCACCTGCCAGGACGATAGGATAATTTCGAGAAAGGTGAAATGCGCTCGACGCTGAACCGAACAGGAGCAGCGTGTTATCCAGCATCGAACCGGTTCGAGCCGGTTCTGGAGTCTGCTTAAGCTTCTTTGCAAAGCGTGCGAATTCTTCATTTAGGAATTGGCAGTAGATGGCAAAATTCTTCCAGCCACCCGGTTGTTTCGTTTCATGCGAAAGTTGGTGCGCTAGATTCAGTCCCACCGCTCGCGCCAGATGGTCACTGATCCCAACCCCATTCTCTCGACCAATCTGGTAGGTGGCTACTCGAGTGGAATCGGTCTTGAAAGCCAAATAGATCAATTCGAACATCGTTTGAAGATAGAGTCGTGGATCGTCAGGGGTCAGGTCGAGATTGAGATGATCCACCTCCACGGTCGGAAGCGGTAGGTGGATCCAGCGTTTGGCCTTCTCCACTTTCAACTCAGCCTCTCGGACAGAATCGAGGTACTCATCCAAGCTACTCTGATCTTGGGAAGAGAGCCTCAGCCGCAAGGACTTCGCATCTTCCAGTAGATCGTCCAAGGCATTGGCACTGAGCGCCAATCTTCGGGCCGCGTCTTCGTCCGACTTGACGAACAACATGTCGAAGACACGTTTGGGGCGATGTTCGGCAGGAATGGCGCGACCATTGCGGTTAAAGGACAACGTGTGCGTCCCACGCGGCGTGCCAGTTCCACCATCTGTGGACATCACCAGGGATGAAAACCGAGTCTGATCTCCAACGTGTTCCGCAAACACTTGATCCAGTGAGATCGTATTTTGGTACGGTCCATCCGAACCGGTGGTGGCTGCGGTCAAGAACTGATCGGCATTTGAATGCCCATGGACTCTGCGCGCCGCAGGATGTGAAAAACCGGACAGAACCGTTAGATCCTTTCGCAGTGGCTCAAACGGCTCAGTGCATTTCGTGAAGCTGAATTCCTTACCAGCTCCATGGGGGAACCAGGACCAGTCGGCGTAGGCTGGATCTTCCGCCAGCGGCATGGGTACGCCATCCGGAAAATAGAAGCAAGCCAGACGCTTGGGAGGTGCAGTATCAACAGAGCCCAGGGCCAGAGCCGGTTGGGTGGACTCGAACAACGGAAGCGCCAGCGCAACGCCTGTACCTCGCAGGAATCTACGGCGATCAAGCGAATTCAGGTTTAGGGTCAACATGATATACCTTCTGTTGATTCTTCGGAAAACTTATCTTGATCGGAACAGGTCACTGGCAACCAACAACTGAATCATTGTAGCCAATCCCTCTCCCTCTTCACGCGCGTCCGAGGTGACTTGGTCGATCCTAGCATAGTCACTAAAGGTTAGCGGGCGACCAAGGGCATAGGTCGCTAGCTTGTAGACCAGCGCACGGACAAACTGATCGCGGCGATGCTCCAGTAGGAACCGCTTAAGGCCATCCATGCCATCCAGCTCTTGCTTGTTGAACAGTAGACTGGATGCATCCACTGGCTGACCATCGATATCGTCGCGCCAACGCCCAAGGGCATCATAATTCTCAAATGCGATTCCCCACGGATCAATCTTCGCGTGGCAAGACATACAAGCGGCATGGTTGCGGTGATCTTCAATGCGCTCTTTGAGGCTCAGTTTAGCGATTTCCGGATCTGCTAAATCGATTTCCGGTACGGCCGGTGGCGGCGGGGGAGGGGGATCGTTGAGGAGAGACTCCAGCAACCAGACACCTCGTTTCAGCGGATGCGAGTCAACTCCATCAGAATTCATCGCCAGCAAACCAGCTTGGGTCAACAAGCCACCCCGCCTCGCGCTAGGCTCAAAGTTGACGCGGCGAAAATGATTTCCATAGACGTCCGACAGACCATAGTGCTGTGCCAAGCGCTCGTTTAGCATCGCATAGTCGGTATGAATGAAATTCAGCACCGATTCGTTGTTTCGCAACACCTCTTGGAAAAACACAATGGGCTCGAGTTGCATAGCCTCTTTCAATTGTGGATCCAAACGCGATGTCTTCGAATCCACGCTCAGAAAGTCCAGCAATTGCATGTCGAGCCACTGCCGCACAAAATGCTTGGCAAATCGCTGGGACCGTGGATCTGCCAACATGCGATCGACTTGCCCAGCCAGAACCTCTGCGTCGCTCAATTGCCCGTCGAACGCCAGTTCTAAGAGCTGTGTATCGGGCACACTGCTCCACAAAAACATCGATAGTCGAGTGGCAAGTTCCGTCTGGGAAACGAGTTCCGGATCCCCCGCTGTCTCGGCCTTGCGTTGCTCGATTTCCGAGGGAGTTTCCTCCTGGACAACGTAAAGGAAATGGGGGGATGAGAGGACCGATGCCAAGACTTCCACCATCGCTTCTTCAAAACTGGCGCACTCTTCACGCATCCCCTCAAAGAGTCTGATTTTCTGATCGATGTCTGCTTGAGTAATCCTTCTGCGCCATGCACGCGGCATAAAGGCAGCTAGGACTTCGCGGGCATAGGCCGCTTCATTCTCGCGATTCTCACTGTCAATAAATATCTGACTGTGGGACGGTGGTGGCCACTGCTCGTAGAAGGGAGCGATGACTTCCACATAGTCAATTTGCAGATCCCCCTGCGAGGCGGTGCTGTTAACTAAGCGGATGTACTCCGACGGACTGGGGATCTCCCCCATCTGCGAAATTTTGCGCACTGAGTTTCGCGGGTAAATATCCCCGAGCGGAACGTCCCATTGATAGACCTCGGGGCTATCGGGAGTAGCTCGCACTGGGATGTCCGCGGTACTGACTCGGACGTCCGCACGGCCCTCATTGCTCGCCCTCCAGCCAAATTCAAGCTGCAAACTTGGAGCTCGCGTTCCCTCCTTGGAAGTTCGTGAAGCCCTGACACGAACTCGCATAATTCCTTGATCCGGAACTTGATCCCCCAGCTCGACGATCAATTTCTGATTTCGACCATCGGGGATCACGGCGACATGATCAAAGGCTGTTGGCATCACTGCAGGTGATGCGGATGGCTCAAATGCATACTTGGCCCCCTGGTATGCCCAGGTCGCTAACGCAGTTCTACCTGTCGACAATTCTCGATAATAGGGTTTATTGTGCGATGACTTGAAGCTTGCGGTCAATCGCTCCAATTCCACTTCGAGCTGGGCTGGATCCTCTTTAAATTCCTTTCGGACTTCGGCAAGTTTTTTTTCTTGCTGTCGCCACTCTCTACGGGCGGCATCCTCCATTGAGATGCCCCAGTACAGCACGGCAGGGCCTTCGCCTAATGCTCCCTGAGCAGGGGCGGGTAGAACCGTCGCGCGTGCGAGTGCCTGCCGAGCAATTTGGCGATAGGTGTCAAATTGCATCACGGACATGTGCAACATTTCAGAGCTATTCTGAAATCCATCCGCAGAATGCGCTTCCGGCGGGAGATCCTTGGCGAAGTCCCGAGGAAGCCCCAGGATATCCTGCAAAGCGTAGTTGTATTCATACCGGGTCATGCGGCGGAAGGACGAATGGCCTTCAGTGGCTCGCCGAAGGCTGGAAGCGCGCTGTAGTTCTCTAGCTAGCCATTGCACGACTTGACTTCGATCGTCATCAGTCAATTCGGACTCGTCGGGAGGTGGCATCTCACCGTTATTGAGCACTGCGAGAACTTCCAACCACCACTTAACATCAGCACCTTGCACGAGATCGGGATTTAATGTGTCGATCCGAAGATTGCCTTCCTCGACATCCGGTCCGTGACAGTGCACGCAAGCTTGATTGAGAGTCGGCTGGATGCGTTCCTCGAACGCTGCCTGCTGGCTTTGCCCCATTGCATGGCCTCCCACTGCGCAAGAAATCACACAGAAGAAAAGTGCACAGAGGATAGCGAAATATCCCATCGCTGCCGAATCCGTGCGATCACTGGCAAAATTCGGTGGGTATGCACTTGGCCAGAACGGTTTCCAGCTGTTGTTGCAGCGATCGTGCATTGTTCCAGTTTTTCTTGCGTAGGTGGGTAGGCGGCGGGCAGGGCACTGGGGGGGATTGCATCTATTGTAACTGGGGGCGGAACCCCAGATTTATAGGCGGGCGGGATTTACCGGGACGGTGGGCGTCCGGCCGGAGGCACGCGAACGCAATAGGGGTTGTAGCCGCGCGATGACCGCAGCGGAGCGCGCATCCGGTTCGTTCGCGAGATTGTCAAACTCATTGGGATCAGCCTGATGGTCATACAGCTCAACTCCGTATTTCCCCTCACCCCATTCAGTATAGCGAAATCGCGGAGTACGAATGCTGCAGCCCATGACTTGTTCCGGTAGCCGATCGTCGGCTGGGCGGAGCACTTGAGTCACCGCCGATCCCTCCCATCTGGTGGAATTCCCCTCAACCAGTGGGCGTAGGCTGCGTCCGGCTAGCCCCGACGGTCCTTCGATATCAGCGAGATCGGTCAAGGTTGGATAGATATCGACCAATTCCACAACATTGCGGCTGATCCCAACTGGCCTCTGTCCCGGGCAACGCACGATCAAGGGAGTCCGCGCGCTCTGTTCAAACAGCGACCGCTTTTGCCACATGCCGTTATGTTCCCCCAGATGATACCCATGGTCACTCCACAGCAAGACGATGGTGTTTTCCGCCAAGCCGAGTTCTTCGAGCGAATCGAGCAGACGGCCAACCTGTGCATCAATGAATGAAACGGATGCGTAGTAGGCTTGAGTGGCCTTGAGCAAAGTTGTCTCATCGAGGCCGTAGTCGGGGACGGGACAATTGTGAGCAAACGCCGCCGTCGGAATATCGACTCGGTCGTCAGGTGGAGCATATGGCAATCGCAACGACTCCAGTGGATACATCTCAAAATATTTCTTCGGCGCAATGTACGGAGTGTGGGGACGAAAGAAGCCCACGCCCAAGAAGAACGGTTCAGCTCTCTTTTCCCGTAGAATCTCAATCGCCTCAGTCGCGATCATTCCGTCGGTCTGCTCTTCGTCAAGTCCGTCTGCAGCTAACCAGCTGAGGGAACCACTTATTTTGCGGTGTGGCTCAGCATTGAACACCAACGCTTCCTCGCTCTTATCTCGGCCTTTCGGATTAACCGTCCGATTCCATGATGGAGCGTCATCAAATCCATCCGTGCCTATGGAAGCAGGAACATTGTAGTGATAGATTTTCCCGACTCGCGCCGCAAAGTAACCTGCGTTTTGAAACGATTGTGACAAAGTCACCACATCCGGAAGCTCGTCACGAAAATGGCGATCCAAGTCGTAGACCTTAATTTGATCCGGTCGCAGACCAGTCATTACCGACGCGCGGGTCGGATTGCACAGCGGCAGTTGGTTGTAGGCGCGTTGAAAGCAAATGCCGCTGGCAGCCAGTCGGTCCATGTGGGGAGTTTGCGCCACGGCATCACCGTAGCATCCGAGCGTACAGGCCAGATCATCTACTGCAATGAAGAGCACGTTCGGACGACTGAGGACCGCTTCACCTGCCGCTTGCACCTGGGCAGTCCCCAAGACTGCAAAGCAAACTCCGATGATGAAACGGATTCTTCTCACCGTTAATTTCACAGCAGTATCTCCAGAATATCGATCACGATCGAGTGCAATCTCAACATTTCCGGTCCGTCGCCCGATGAGGCCGACACCTGCGGGTTTTACTCCCCTAAGACGACAGGCCAATACGAAAGGAGCAATGGGCCGTTCGAAAAACTCAGCAGTGCCTAGTATACACCCTTGCTCCGCCACTCTCCGTTCGCAGGCCCTTCTACAACCCATTTTCGCCTCTGATGGCCAGCAATGAAATCGCGAGTTAAGGTCTTTAGGAGAGCGACGGAACGGATCAATTTCTCTCGCCGAGCAACAATTACTAGCCAGATTGAAACAGTGTTTCATCCACAATTGATATTCGAGTCGGTATGGGCCTGCCTGGCCGAATAGTTCCTCCGTTCACACGTTTCGCCATAGGACTCGAACGCTCTGGGCAGCGTGAGATCTGCGTTTCTCCAGTCGCTTCGCATGGGACCAGCGCAGCCTTTTACGCCTCCCGCCCGATCCCCTTTCAATGCACAACTTTTGTTCAGGCGTCTGATTTGCAATCTAACAACGCGCGGCATCCTAGACCAACTGATGACATTCCTACCGTTTGAGCGACAAAGTGAGGCGAGCCGCGATTCCGAGCACCGTTACGAAACCGACCAGTGATCCCAGCGAAATAATGCCGCCCCCCGCAAACACACCAAGCAGCCCACTTGCAATGGCAATCGGAAGTGCGAGTAAAATAAGCAGCACCAAACGCCAATTTTCGAAGTCGATGTAGAGTAGGATCGTAATCGCGAGAATAGAATCAAGCGACAACAGCCATAGTCGTTGGCGTGATGCCTTGGCTTCAGTGTACTCCCCCAGAAACTCGGGATGGTAACCAGGCGCAAAATTGACGCTGCTACGAACAGCAGCTTCGATATCAGTAGCTACCGACGCCAAGTCACGACCTTCGACATTACAGGTCACATCGAGTCGGCGTGAGGCTCCTTCACGCTGAATAACGTTGGGGGCTGGTACGATGGTTAGCGAGGCAACGCTCTTGAGCGGAACCTGAGCTCCCGAAGGTGTGTCGACCATCAGGTTACCAAGTGTGGCCCAATCGGTTCGAAGGCTATCCTTGCCACGAACCATGACTGGGAAAATCGCTTGATCGCGGTACATTTCACCAACTTGCACCCCATTGACCAGAGTCGTGACACTCTGCATCAGCAACCCTGGCGTCAGTCCAAACTGTGACGCGGCCTCTACTTTCAAATCAATCTCGATTTGAGGTACCAAGACTTGAGGTTCGACCTTTAAGGTAGCCACTCCGGCTATGGGTTTGATGACCGACTCGATTTGAACGGCCGTCTCACGCAGTTGGTCCAAATCAGGCCCGAAGACGCGAACGACGATCGAAGCACTTGTTCCACTGAGTACTTCTTGGATGCGTTCTGTCAGATAGGTTAGTAGGTCGCGAAGCCAATGAGGCTGATCGCGATGCGACGCCGTACCAACCAATTAGAGATTCGACTCAGCAGGGGAGATTCTAGTGCAGCTGGAGATTGGTTGGAACTTCCTCATATTGGTTGGTAAATGGCATCCGTTCGGGACTCGGCTAGAGGTGTAGAGCTTGTAAGGGCATGAGGTCGCCAACATAGCGAACGCATAATGAGAAGAGCATGAGTGCCGCAGGGCAGCGATGGGCACTTCCGCACCAGGTCGGCGTCTAACAATGCGCTCTGAGCAGCCAGCTTGCCTGTCGCAGGAGCATTCTCTTGGACCAATTGCCGACCGAACGCATGGAGAGGGGGCGATGGTCTGCAAGCCTCCTGAGCTCTTCGCAACTCCCGCGATTTTGCACCGGCCGAAACCTGCCGGTAGGCACCTTGTCCCGCCCAAGTGGTGGTGGTAGCTAGCCACCCACAGCGCCCATTGCGAAATAATCCTCGGTTCCGAGCCCGATTCACTAGCTCCTTCCATTTATCCACGAGTTCGCTCGACCACGGCGCAATGTTTGCTCCAGAAGTGACTTGCCGGGGAGCTACTCATCAAATCATCGATGGCTTCCTAGTTCGACCGATCGAATGCCTTGTACGATGGAAACGAAAAAATGACGAATAAGCAGCCTACGGAAAACCGCGACGAACCTCAAACTTCCCCCGAGCCAGATGCCCACGAAATCCAACGCGGTGAGACGCATCTCGAGGATTTGCGAACAGCGCTCAATGCCTTCGTGGATAATCCGGCTCTACTGCGTACCCATCGCTCCCGCTTTGCAGAATTATTGACGCGGATGCGCGACCAACTTGCGATTCAGTTCGCAATCAAGGAAGCTGACGGGTACCTTGATCAAGTAGTCCAGGACGCCCCCAGGCTTTCGGAGCCGGCGGAAAAGTTACGTGAGGAGCACTCAAGTCTCTACCGTTCGGCTTGTGAACTGGTTGAAGATGCCGAAGTGCTCGTCTTCCAAAAGAAATCTCAATTGGCTTTAGCACACTTACTCAAACGTTTGAGCCAGTTTGATTTCAAGATGGAGCAACATGAAGTCGACGAAAAACACTTAGTCTTCGAATCGACCGACCGAGACATCGGAGGGCAGGGGTAATGTCTGCAAGTCGGTTTGTTCGAATCGCAGTGTTCGCCGAAGAGTTCAGTTCCACGATTCATCGAACCGAGAATGCGCTATGAACGCTTTTGCTAGTCGCGTCGTGGAACAGATTCGCCTCTCAGACCTGCTGGACATTGGCATAATTGCGTTGCTGCTCTACGTAACGTTCGTCTGGTTGCGCGCCCGCGCCTCTCGCTCACTGGGGCTCATTGCCGTAGGCTTAGCGGGTGTATTTTTGCTCGCTCGTTGGCTGGACCTGTACCTTACCTCTATGGTGTTCCACTATGGCGCGATGGGTATCCTGCTAGCGCTGGTCGTCGTATTCCAGCACGACATTCGACATGGTTTCGAGCGACTTACGACTTCCCGATGGTTTCCTGGGCCGTCGCCCTATCCGCCGTCCCAAAATTTGAGCGACACCTTAGGTGAAACGATTCGGGAGATGGCACAAAAGCAGATGGGAGCGTTGATCATACTCCCTGGGCGCGAACCACTCGATCGGCACTTGCATGGTGGTGTGGCAGTAGACGCCACCCTCAGTTATCCACTGTTATTGAGCATATTCCACTCGCAATCTCCGGGACATGATGGTGCGGTGTTGATAGAGCAAGGCCGCATTGCCAGGCTGGGAATCCATCTTCCACTGAGCGCGGACCTTTCAAGGATTCGTAGTGGAGGCACGCGTCACGCCGCAGCGCTCGGATTGGCGGAGTGTTGTGATGCCACGGTGTGGGTCGTATCCGAAGAGCGTGGGACCGTTAGCATTGCCCACGACGGAGAGCTATCCATCCTGGAGCCCAGTGCCATCGGCCCCAGGTTGCGAGACTATTTCGGACAACAGGATGGCGTGCAAAGCCGGCGAAATGGCAATTGGCATAAGGGCATGGTAACGAAGCTAGCGGCTGTTGCCTGCGCATTCTCACTCTGGATTCTGTTCGCCTACCAAGCGGACACCGTGCAACGAACTTTCGTGGTGCCCATTGAATACCGCAACCTTCCGGAAGGGTGGGAGATCGTTGAACCCAAATCGATTTTTGCGGAGGTCACCCTGTCTGGTTCGGATCCCAAGTTCACTCTACTTCGACCAGAGGAAATGATGATCTCTTTGGAGGTTGGCGAGATTCGAGGGAGGAGCATGCTGCGTTGGGAGACACAGTCGAACCTAAAGAATCTACCATCAGAATTGTCCGTCGAGCAGATTGCCCCTCCCGCCGTCGCAGTCACGGTACGCAAGAAACTCGCTCCCAAGTCTGCAGTTGGCCCAGCGTCCCCTTGAGAGGTAGCCCCCCCATCGGTACACCGCACTGACAGCCGGCTATCTGCCAAAGCGAAACAGTTGTGCATAGTCAGGAGTCTTGCCAGTGAGGAACTCGGCAATGAGTAGAGAGGTAATGGCACTGTAGGTAACACCGTTTCCTCCACCCCCCAATGCGAAGAAACAATTGGGGATTCGTAAGTCTGTCCAATGTAGGCCAAGCCATCTTTGGTTTTCCCGAAGGTTCCGCCCCATGCAAACTCAGGCACCCATTCGAGGTCAGGAAGTAGTTCGCGAACTTGGCGTTCAATCTCTTTCGCTTTGATTGCGATACTCGCATCACGACGACTCGGACTGTGAAACGCATCATCTTCGCCCCCACGATGAGACATTGATCATCGGTGATGCGTAAGTAGAGGTACGGCTCCTTGGCCTGCCACATCATCCAATCACACTCCCATGGGGCGATATTCTCCAACAGGGCAAAAACCAGAGCAAAAGTATTGTCCAGTTTTACCACCTTCTCACGCAGCATGCTGTTTGTTTCGTAGCCGTTGGCAATCACAGCGTGGCGAGCATCGAACCGGTAATCCCCACGCCCACGACAGCAACATCGCAGGTAATATCGTCCCTCAATGGCGGGTAGGTTGCTCCAAGTCCGTTTTTCACCGTCCAGAACGGGTTGTCCGAAGTTAGATTCAAGCTGTTTCCTCTCTATCGGTTGCTTATCTATCGACGGAGTTCCACGCGGTAGTCTCTCTCCACGTCCATTGGGTATCAGTTCCGAGAGCTCAGCCTCACAGCCGAGACCTATAGGCTCAGGAACCGAGGCAGCACGACCTGACCGGAGCGTTTCCGGCATGCATGGTAAGTCTCAACGGACCGGCGATCTCGCTCTTTACAAGGAAGCGATATCACGATTTTGCATGGTCGATCCATAGTAGGACCGGTACTTGGCTTTGCGCTCTAAATCGCGAATGACTTCGGTGGCAAAGTCCACGTCCGTATGAGATTGGCAACTCCCCAGCCCACCGGGACTGAAGACGTTAATCTCCATGAGTTTGTCCTCCACGATGTCGAGTCCCACCAGGAACATTCCATCGTGGACGAGTTTCGGGCGAACCATCTCTACAAGCTCAAGCATTTTGTGGGTCACTTCTGCTTCTACGCTTTTTCCACCAGAATGCATATTGCTACGAGCATCTCCCGTATCGTTCCTGCGACGAAATGCTGCGTATTTCCCATCCTTCATCAGCGGTCGACCGTTCATGACGAACATTCGCACATCTCCATCGACGGCCGCTGGCAAGTACTCTTGAGCAATGCAATAGCCGTCGCGGATCACGGCCTCGATCATCTGGTTCAGGTTCGCTTTTTCATCTTCGCCGATCAGGAAAACGCTTTGGCCACCGGAGCCCTGCAGCGGTTTGATGACGACCTTATCCCGCTGCTCGGCAATGAAATCTTTAATATCACTCACGTCCCGGCTAATACAGGTTTTGGGACGCACCTGTTCGGGGAAATGCTGAAAATAGGTTTTGTTGAGAGCATTGGCCAGACTGAATGGATCGTTAAGTACGATGACGCCGCGGGTCGCAGCCAGTTGACCGAACAGTATCCCACTGGTCTGTGCCCAGGGCCGATCGGTGGCGTCATCCGAGGGATCGTTCCGCAGCATCAGCACATCCAGTTCATCCAAATTGATGCGTTGGCTCTCCGTCTCTTTGCTTTGAACCGCCGACAAGTAATCCTCAAGCGATTCATAGCTTCCGCCATTCGCGCTGCGCACATGTGCTTGAATCGAACCGTCAGGCGCGTAGATAAAATCCCCTACTCCCAGCAAAAAACTTTCGTGCCCCAAGTTCACCGCCGCCATGGCAAGCCGGGTAGTGGTGAAGCAGGCTTGCTCCGTCTTAACGTCATTAACCACAAAAGCGATTTTCATTTCAAGGTTCCAGTCTTCTCGGGCTGTAAATGATCTTCGATGAGATCAAGGATTGACTTTCCACGGCACTCTTCGAGCCGCTTGCGCACCAATTCGTCCTCCAAGAAACGCGGCAGTATCCGAGGAGGCGTGACGATGCCTCGCCGGCGAAGTTCTTGAATGAAGGGGACATGCCGCAATCCAATCTTGCCGACATACAATGGTTCAACGTCGTGTCCAGAAGCCAGGTAGGTCAGCAAATCTCGCAAACCACGTAGGTAAATCAAGTCTTTTGCATACCCACCACCGCGAAACACTCGCAGCGCCGTGCTGAAAGCTTGACGCTGACTGAAGCCGTGCGTTTGATTCAGCTGAGCGAACAGCCATGCAAAAGATCGTCCACTTGCCATCCAATGAACGGCCAGCACGCGAGCTGCCAAGGTACGAAGTCGGTGACGAGTCAATCCGCCCACCAAAAACTCCGACAGTACAGCCAGTCCCTCCTGCAATTCTTCGTAGCCTGCCAAGCCCGCGTACAACTGTCGAAACGGTTGGCAACGTCCGTTGAAGTAGGTCAATAGATGCGTACCAATTTCGTGGTGTAGCAAGGGTTCCACTCTTCGGCGCGGAAGGGAGAGGCTGCGATCGATCAACAAACGATGTTGGGAGACCATGATGCCGGCAGCGATCGAATCAGCCAGTTCCACAGTCGCATTGAATTCGCTCATCCGCGAATGATAATGATCGATCTCTTCATGCGCATGAGCTACCAATTCGGTTGCTTTTACGCAATCAAGGCGTTTCGATCGCCGCGAGTGTTCCTGCGAACCTCCGGAAAGCTTCTGTAAAATCTCAGTTGCCAAATCGACGAGGGACTCGTCGGGCCTGCCATACAGCTGCAGACTGCTCAATAGGAAAAGCGACGGGTTCGGGTTGTCGGTTAAACTCGATTCAGGAAGATGCAAATCCCGTAGTGCGGTCAGTTGACGGTCCAGCTCAGCTTGTTTTTCCCAGAATAGATGGGCCAGTGTGGGATCCTCAATACGCTCGATTTCGATGGCAAACAGCTGGCGTTTGAGTTGACTGGGATGATAGGGAAGGTAGCGGTACTGCAGCGGTGGCAATTCCCGGTAGCCACTGTCCTTGAAGCCCTCCCAGGCCTCCTTGATGTTGGTGGGTGTGACTTGCAATAGAAAGTCGAACGACTCGGAAACTTCGCACAATTGTTGATCAATCAACCGAGCCGCTTTGACGAGCGCAGAGGGTCCCCAAGCATCAAAGTGTAGCCGCTCCTCCTTACTTTCGCTGCCTATAAATTCGCCGACCGCCTTGCGGATGGCCGTCGCCAGTTTCCAACGCAGTGCCTGTAAGACGATGGGAAAAACCACCCCGGTTGTCGAATCCCGGAATATAGGGTGCACTGCGAGACGCAGAGAGAAACACCCGTGCTCAACATGCGGTGTGCGGGAAATTTCCAGATCGGGTAGCGCACTCCGGAGTGGAGTGCGTTGATTCGCAATCGTGACGACAGCTTGTTTGCCCGCGATGGTAATCGATTGCAAAGCCTCATTGAGTGCCTGGAGTGTGGACGGGATAGCTGTAGCATCCGGAGAATCGATAACAAAGCTAGGGCGCCTTTCATAGTGGTTTTCGCAGCAATCCATCGAAGTGATTTCGAGGAGCAAGAACATACCAAAATGCTCTTGCATCGCCGCCCCAATAGCTCCGACGAGATGGGAGATTCCAGCATGGTGCTCTGCGGCTCCAGATGCAAATAGATACGCCGCCTCAGTGGTGATGAGCTTCGAAGTACTATCAGGCAGGCTGTGGTCGGGACCTCGATAGAGGCACAAGAATGGCAATTGGCGATCGAACCGCAACCGTCCACCACCCGGCAAGCTCCGCCGCACACGCTCGTTCTTTGCGAGTCGGGCGCAGACAATTTCGGCAAGGGCCCGGTATTGCTCAGTAAGCGACCTATCAGATTCGGAATGCTCGGACTGGGTTTTCACATCTCCTCCAATGCTTGCATCACACCAGGTAGGGTGGATGACAACGTCTGGTAAATGCATTCCACTTCCTGCGCATCGGGCTGTCCTGCCCATTCGTCCATGAAGAACTTCTTAAACTCAATAGCGACTGCGCAAACTCTCTGGGGATAGCACTGGTGTACCCATTTCCCGAAATATCCACCTTGAAACTTGACGTTCTCTCGCACGTCTAACCGCCGGCCATGGAAATCGTACTCGCGGAGTTCGCCGATAAGGCGGTCTACGACTGGAGACCAAAACTCTCGGTCCATCGTGCCAGTCCCTATATTCACTTCCGGATTTGCGGCTGGATCCGCCGCCGGTCCCTCAGGTCCAGCGCGACGCTGGTTGTAGGTGTGCAGATCGTAGATCACGAGTCGACGATACTGAAGCAACATCTCGTCCAGCAGCCGCTCCACATCTGCGTAGAATTGATCGTACTCTCGCAGTGACGCATCAATCATCGATTGGTCGGGAGGCTGATCCCAGACCTCCATTCCCCAAGCGTCTGCGGGTGTTTCATAAACGGCTTTCTCTCTCGGGCGATTGAGATCGACTTCGAAGCGAGACCGCAATCCGACAATCTGCGTCTTGGCAATCTGAGTCCACTCGCCGGTGAGCGGATCCTCTTCGCGAAACTGCTCTTCCTCGCTGATCGCAAGATGCTTCTCCACGCTCTTGCGTGTCTGATGACCGTTGTGAATCGCTGCCGCGATGATCGGTCCCGTTCCGCGTTGAAAAATGCAGTGAGGCTTGAGTACCATGAGTAAAGACCCCTTAAAGAGAACCAGCGCTCGTCTTACAGGTTCGCTACGTTTCAGTTCCACAGTCGCATGGAAAAACTAAACCGGTCATCGAGAGTCGAAAGATCACCATCGTGTCGATCCGGTTGCCCCAGCCAAAGCATGTGCTCCAGGCGTCGAGCTGGCGGACAATGCCGGCTGGCTGTCAGCCGGCAGTAAACGATGAGCCACTTGCTCCATTTGCTTCGAGACAGCAACCAATGTGCCAAGAGTTTTCAGAACGTGTTTCCACCAGGTACATGCCAAAAACTGAACGATTCTCAATCAACTGGGTCGTTTTTAAACCACCGAATATTCAGCTGCACGCTTGGCCGCCGAACCACTACAAGCTTCCAGCCCATTGAAGACTAACCGTGCGGTCGAAATTCGACGAGCAGTCCGCGGGCGAGGCGGTGCATGTGGAATTGACTGCATCTCCGCCGATAGACGCAAGAGGTTCTTGATGGAAACCGGTGCAAGGTCACCGCATGAGCCTTGGTAGCCGATCCCGAAACGTGGAGCGAAAGACTTCCCCTACGTGTGTTCGTAAAACGGCGGTAACTGGCGGCATAGGAGGGCACTTGGCCTGCTCCCGCCGTTCAATCTACCCGTCTGTACGGACTGCTTCCGGGTGAGGCTCATTGCCAACATTTCGCAGCGTTTATGGCAGTGGCGTTTCGTGCTTTGGGGAAGACAAGCAGAGATTCGAAACAATACCCCTGTTGCCACCAATCTATCTATTTCAGGGGTTAGCAACTGGCCTGCCAGCTCTCACCGCTACTCCTGCAGCGTTGCATTGTTAGTGCTAGCTACCGCCCGCTGGCGCCAGAGGTCGCTATGTCAGAGACGAGAACACTCAGCTACATTTTCAACAATTCTTCGAGCACTGCTTCTTTGTAAAACTCTTCCCAACGGGGAGCGAGAATACAGTCACTATCTTCCTGCGCCCCGCCGACATTCAGCATCTGTTCCGTAGTAGGAGCGTAGTAAATGTAGCCATTGGTATAGCCGGCCACGAAGGTAAATTCGTCACGTGCCTGTGCCTTAATGTCCAAACCGATCTGAGCCGTCAATTCCCCAGGAAACGTCGTAAGCACACACTCGGCGATGCGCAGAGTTGTTAAGTTGACATCAACAAACCGACTTTGAGCAGCGACATGCTCCGCTTGATGTTTTTTGAGCAGCGCGAGATTGGTGTTGACCCGAGTAATTTCCTCCATGACACGGATGTTATCAATGTATTGAGCCAAGTTCTTTCGGTTCTCTCGATCTAGGTTTTCCAAGCCTTTCTTTGAAGCCAGTTCATCCCGCAAATAGAGATGCCTGTAGTCCGAAGGAAACTCACCTCCAACACCGTACTTTACCAATAAGGGAACAAACGTATCGAAACTCAGGCTAGTCCCACTCAACGACCTCGCAAGGCGACTCTGCAGAATCTCGAGCTCAATAATCTGCTGAGCATAATCAGCTCTTGGGAGTTGTAGTGTCTTGGCGCGCAGCCCGAGTCGTGAATCGGCTTTCGTCGTGATCTCTCGCACTGCTTTCAACACGCTCAGCCCCAGACGATTGCCCAGAGGCTCGGCATCTCGAACAACATTGGTCTGCTTGTAATTGACGGGATTGATATCCCCGGCACAACCTTGAAGAAAAAGCGCAGTGCATCCTCCGCCAAGGCTTTCCTCGATAGCTTTGGAGGCAAAGCCAACCAAATCTGCGGTGTTTCCACCACTTGGAACACCCTGAATGGGATGGCATGCAAAATTGTAAACGACAGCCAGGACGCTCCCATCCAAACGATCGAATCGAATTAACCCAATTTCGGGATCGACGGGACCAAGACCTGCAACTTCATCGTTGGGAGGCATCGCATAGGCATGTCGAATATCAGCTTCCCGCCCACTCTTCAAACGCAAACGTCGATTGACCTGGATCCCGTCTTCCTCCGCCGCACCAACACCCACTAACACTGGCACTTGTGCTGCTGCCGCTTGCTTGACAGCCTCAATCGTCAATTCTGCAACATCAGCCCTAACGACGCCATGGCAGTGACTGGCGTTAACAATCAAGCTGTGAGGTGCGACCCCCGTCTCGGCCTCAACACGCTTCTGCACCAGGGGCAAGAAATCATCACCGATTCGTCCAATGCCTCCGATCGCTACGGCGTCGACCGTTACGATGGCTAGGCGGACGTCGTCACTCGTCAACACGATCGCTTTGGCATACAGCGGATCATTGCTAGGCCCAGATTCATAGTCGGTGATGTCCACGGCGGCGGTGCCTGCCAACATACCAGCAGCCACCAACGGTGATGTACTCGTGGCTGCCAAACAAAGAGCACAGACCAACCACCCCCATCGATTGCACATATTTCATTCCCTATCCGCGAGCTTCACTTGGCAGCAGGAGTGTTCCCGCTTCGGCGCGTACATTCGGACCGGATTATACGGTGAAGAGAGCCACGGTGGGCTCGTGGATGGAGAATGGTGTAGGCAAAAAACGGGTGTTTGCGAAACACGTCGCAGGCTCCTTGATTTCACGATCGACAGTTTTTGCCATCAAGCAAGACTCCCGCAGGCCGCAACCCTTGATGAACATCGCTCCAGAACGTTTGTGAGATGCATAGCGTACGCCCACCGGTGCGGAAGGGTTGGTTAACAGAATTCTTGGATGCCGGTGTCCTTAGTTAGTGTCTGTCCGGAAATTGCCTTGCTGGAGGATTTCACGCAGTCAGATGCTATCAGACAATCAGGAAGAGTTGCCTTCGCTTCGCATTCATTGCCGCTAGGTGAAGTCAAATCCAGCCGTTTTGACCGACTTTGCGTCGCTGGCGCGGACCGGTAGCCAGCTGGCTAATTCAAAAGTGACGAACCTCAGTCACATGCCCTAAGCCGCTTTGCGTTTGCTCTGTGCTGCCGATGCATTGGGGCGTTGTTTAGAAAGCAGTAGCTTTCCAAGCGTGTGTATATTGCGACCTAGAATCGCTAATCCCAAATAGCGTTCAAAGCCGAGTTCAGTCCGGTCGCGACAACGCTTCAAACCATTGCCCCGCTGTAACACTCCGATCGCTGCCTCGATGCCTGAGTGGTGTAGTCGGGTTCGGTGAAATTTAACACTTTCGTTCTTAATCCGCTGTGCGTATTCACCAGGAGCCCGCGGTAGTACGCATACATCTTCGATTATCTGCTGCAGATTTGATTCATTTTCCGCTGAATAGAAACCTCGGTCAAAAGACGCGGTGTGAATCTCGCCTGCGTGCTTCTTCTGAGCCAACTTCGTTTGTTCCACCACGACATCCTGGTCACGCACGTCGCGAGCCATCAAGTGATAGTGACTAATGAAACCAGCACCATCCTCGTAAACCAAAGCCAATCGACCATATTGATTGGGTTGTCCGGCTTTGCCGCGACGGTAAAGCTGCGTGTGTGTTTCGAACAAGCTGAACAGCTTGTCGCAATTGGGGACTGACTCACCCAATAGGACACGCCGACGCGCCGTATCGCAAACCTGCTCGGTCAGTCCTGTCCAATGTTCGATTGTTGTGATTAGGGACAGAGTTACTGTGGATGCACCGAGAGATTTCGCCTCATTCGTCAGTGATTTCGCTCGCTCGAGCAAAAGTGCTACGCGTTGCAGCAGGTCGCGATAACGCGATTCCAAGGCTTCCTTTTTGCGTGAGCTCTTGCTGGCAGCAATCCGTCCTATCTGCTGCTTTAAGCTCTTGATCTTCTTGACTAGATGCCCCACTTGTCTCCATCCTGTGGTCTCAAGCTGTTGCGCCAACTCAACACAGAACGGAATGAACTTGCGAACACCGTCGTAGATCAAACTGCTCTCTGTCGGATAGTGAATGTTAGTTTCAATAACAAATGAATCAGCCCGAACTGTGGAACTGGCATCGGGAGCAATGCTCTGGCCAGCGGTGACGATAGCTTGGTTGATCTTACTAATCGTCTCAGGTTTGAGCAGACAGATGGTATCGCGTATGCGTCTGAAAGTGAAACCGTCGGTGTCTTGCCAGTCGCCGATTCCCATGATTCCGCGGAGACGCCGATGATTCTCGACTTGATCCTGTAGTTTGTCGTAATCAAGATTACATCCAAGTCTGACTGCTGCAAGCACAACAACATGCCAATCGTCTATGCCTGGCCTTCCAACATCCCGTCGAGAGTCTTGGTTTAGATCCGCAGCGACAGCCTGAACGACTTTCGTTCTCAACTTGGCATTGGTATAAAGATATTGAAGCCCGAGCAAGACGGGCACGATTTCATCGCGAGATTCCAAGTTGAGTTCAACTTGTGCGATAGGGCTGCAATCGAAGCGTTGCTGTTTTTGATATGGCTTGCGAACCACTTCTACTCCTCGAAGATTAAGCGTTTGGACCTGTTTTAGTCAACAAATTCAACGCTCGAACTCGCTCGCGGGTTCGTTCTTCGGGGAGCTTTTTTGAAAATTAGCCAATAATTTACAGACGCTTTTAATTTCCGGACGGACACTAGTTACCACCCCATCGGTTCGGAAGCCCTATCGTGCCGCAAGCCACTACAGAGCGTCGTGCATTCCCCCGAGAGCTGCTCCAGAATTGAGGCGAACCGAATTCGAAGAGTGTCTTTCGGTCTATAATTGTCATGCATTGGCGATGAATAAAAGACAAGCTACGCCGAACACCAACCTCGATTTGACTACAATTTTACGAGTTGCTAATTACTAGCGCATCGCTATTTCCAGGGAAGCATTGCCTTATGAACCGACTCCACCAGTCGATTGGAATCTTGAGTCTTTGGTTGTTGGCCGCCACGGGCAGAGCTGCACCTCCCAATGTGGTTTTCATTCTGAGCGATGACCATCGATTCGACTTTATGGGATGCGTCGAATCCTGCCCCTCCTTCTTGGAAACCCCCAATCTCGATCGGATGGCGGCGGCAGGAGCTCATTTTCAAAATGCATTTGTAACAACCTCCCTTTGCTCACCAAGCCGGGCCTCCATTCTTTCGGGCCAGTATATGCACCGGCACCGCGTGGTCGACAACCAACGGGGAATTCCTGCTGGTACTCACTTTTTCCCCGAACGCTTGCAGCAAGCAGGCTACCAAACCGCTTTTGTTGGCAAATGGCACATGGGGCACGACGATGACGCTCCCCGCGCCGGTTTTGACCACTGGGTGAGCTTCCCCGGGCAAGGCGTCTACAATAATCCAACTCTCAATATCAATGGGCAACGAGAAGAATTTGCAGGCTATACCACCGACGTCCTAACCGACCAGGCGCTCAACTGGCTGGAGCATCGCAGTGCGCAGTCCGCCCCCTTCATGATGTACCTCTCCTACAAAGCCGTGCATTACCCGTTTCAGCCCGCGCCGCGGCACGACCAGAGGTATGCTGGCAAGAACATTGACTATCCCGATACGATGGCAAATACCGAACGCAACTATCGGACACAACCACGCTGGGTGCTTGATCGGCGGTTCAGCATTCATGGTGTTGACCACATGCAAACCGGACCATTCGATCAAGATCCGGTCCCCGATTTCGACGAACTGTATCACAACTACTGCGAAACCGTGCACGGTTTGGATGAGAACATCGGCCGGGTCCTAAACGCTTTGGAGGAAAACGGGCAACTAGAAAACACCTTCGTATTTTACATGGGTGATAATGGATTCCACCTGGGCGAGCATGGGTTTTACGACAAACGGGATGCGTTTGAAACGTCGATACGGGTTCCATTGCTGGTCATGGCACCTGGACGAATTCCTGCCGGGACAACCTACAATCAGATGGTCCAAAACATCGACATTGCCCCCACCATCCTCGAGCTATGCGGCGTCCAGGTACCGGCGGGATCCATGGACGGCCGATCGATGCAGCCGCTGTGGTCGTCGACGAACTCAGCCAGCGTTTCTTGGCGTAATCACTTGTTGTATGAGTACCACTGGGAATGGAATTTCCCTGCCACGCCCACCACGTTGGCAATCCGCACCGATCGCTACAAATACATCTACTACCATGGTGCATGGGATCAGGATGGTTTTTACGACCTACAGACCGATCCAGTAGAACGCCACAATCTCATCGATGTCCCAGCCTTTCAGGAGCAGATTCTCGCCCTGCGAAACCAGCTGTTTGAGGAGCTTGAGGATCGGGGAGGCCTCGTGCTCCCCATGCGGCCGCCTGCGGGCGAAAGACTCGATCAACGCAAGCGTTCGTCCAGCAGCCATTGACAGAATTGGCTACCGCAGCAGGACCAACGGAACAAGGCCAACGGAACAAGGCCACTGAGACAAGTGCCAACTGAACGAGCCCCTGCTGAATGGGGCTCGGGTAAGGAGTCGCCTGCTAGTAGAGCTACACGCAGTAAACGTTGAGCGAATTCCTAGACGCCAAACGAGTCGCAATGGGGCATATGCGTTACCGGTCGCGGTCGCGTCGGCCGCGACGTTGATTGTCTTGAGCCTGCTGTTCGGCCTGCTGCTGTTGTTGTTCCTGGGCTTGCTGTTGCTGGGCATTTTGCTGATTGGGCTGCGGCTTGGGCGGGGCTAAGAGGCGTTCGAGGGCTTCTTTCACCGATTTACCACTCATGCCAGGTGATAATGCGTAGACCTCCATGGCGCCCTCGCGCTGAGCGGCGTCATCCAGCTCATGGATCATCTTCACGATGATTTCCAACAGGGGCCGCCCTTCGGCAGAGACCAAGATTGAATTGGTGACCGAATCAACGCCCAGCGACAGCTTCCCCTTAAAGCTAAAGCTCATGCCGCCACCGGCTTGTACCCCCCCGCCACCGCTGCCGCGCTTCGACTCCTCGTCTCCCTCTTGGAACGCCTTGTCATTTGCACTGAGCAGGTCACGATAAGCTTCCTTGAGGGCGCTGGCGATTGAATCCGCGCGCGAGTATTGGACTTTGACTAGCTCCGTGTACCGGGCTAGATCCAAATCGCTCTCCGGTTCCGGCACGTCCCACAACTTGATCAGCTCCTTGATCGTCTGACGATCGAGATCGTCCGCACCAATTACAACAATGGAATTGGTATCGTTGTCGGCAATGAATCGGAGCGGGTTTTTCGTTCCCAATTGCCGAGCCTCATCCTTCTTCTGATTATCGTCGAACCCAAAGAAGAACCGCAGGCGGTCATTGCCATCGTCTTGGCTCTCATCTTCAAAATACTCGTCCAAATTCAACTTTACCCAGGACGCCCGCGCATACTTAATATTGAACACGTCATAGGCACGACGCGGTGGACGATTGTTCCGCATGATCTCCTCCAATCGATCCAGCGCGGCAGGATCGTTGGATTGCAGGATTAGATTCCCCGCCTCATCTACGGTGATCACCACAGGTGGCGGAGCGGCCGAATTGGCTGCGGCAGAGTCGCTGGCTGCTTGCCCAGCTACCTCCCCTTGTCCAACTGGCCCCGGCCCGGGCCGCTCTTGACCAAACGCAGCAGTCAGCATCATGAGACCAAACGCAAGTGTTCTAGCCCCAAATCTGAGCGTTGCGATTAACCTTACATTGCGGTGTTTCACTGAACTGAGTTCCATAGCGTCGGTCATGGTGCTGGAGAATTTCAAGTCTTGATTATGGATGGTTTACATGCACATTTCCACTAAATAACCTTGTGAACGGCCAAAAGCGCGGCGCACGCCCCCCCCCCCACACAACTAGGCCCACAAGCTCAACGGTTGGGAAGCCGAACCATGTTCGCTCCCCCGAGTAATCTACGGGTTCCAGCGATATGGACTTGTGCTAAGATCGAAACTTGCAGGCGCACACCTAGAATCAATCGCATGGAGGCTTCCCCCTTTGAACCCTGTATACCAAGTCGGTGATTGGGTCGTCTATACAAAGCAAAAAGTCAGCCCCTCTCCAGGTCGGAGAGCCCAAGACGTCGCACCGGCCGCCAAAGGAGAGTTGTACTCGTATATCGTGGAAAAATACTGGACGGTCTGCGATGTCCTCGAGGACGGACAAGTGAAACTCAGGACCCGCCGCGGAAAAGAGCATCTGGTAAAACCCACCGACCCCATGCTGCGGAAGGCCTCCATCTTCGAGCGGATTCTCTTGCGCAAACGATTTCCGGCCAACTAGCAGGCGTCCCCAGGGCGTTTGTGGCACCTTGGAACGAATTGCAACGCTGCTCTCGCTGGAGCGCAAACGGTATTGGGAACTCCCAACCCGAAACTTTGCTGCCCTCCTAGGGTTAGAGTTTATGGCGTTTCCACTGGCAGTTGGCCACTTTTTGCGGTCTGACTTCTCGCGTTAGAGACTAGAATTGAGTCCTCTAGGTTGCGCTGGTCTTATTTTCAAACACAACTTTCAGGGTTGTTGAAATGCGAATGCTTCTCACTCTCACCATTCTGTTTGCCTTGTCCATTCCCCCAGCACTGGCTCAACCTCCCGGTGGAGGAGGAGAACGTGGAGAGCGTGGCGGTGGCGGCAGTCGTGGCGGTGGAGGAGAGCGGGGCGGAGGGCCCCCTGGAGGAGGGTTCGGCGGGGGCTCGCGCGGCGGCGGTGAAACGGGACGTGGCGGTGCTCCCAGCCGAGGTGGAGCACCTAGCCGCGGTGGAGATTCGCGCGGTGGCGGCGGTTTCAACCCAGCCGACATGATCCGTCGGTTTGACCGCAACGGGAACAATATGATCGATCCCGATGAAGCCCAGGGCCCAGCTCAGTTCTTCCTGCAACGAATGGCGCAGAACAACCCTAAAATCGATCTTAAGAAACCAGTGCCCATCGACCTGATCACCGGTGAGATGGACAAGATGCGAGGTGGCGGGGGAGATAGCTCAGACGGCAAAGCGAACAGCGACGAACCACAACTCTTAGTCCCCGATTTCAGCCTTGCGACCACTCCCGAACCGCTCCTTGGATTCGGAGCCGGTTCCTCGCTCTTCAACGTACGCGTCGAAGAGCGTGATCTCAAAGAGGCCCAAGAGCGGATGCGGCGTTATGACCGCAATAAGGATGGACAATTGGATGCAGACGAGCTTCGCAGTGGAAGATGGTCAGATGATCCCATGCAATACGATCGCAATCGCGATGGCAAACTTTCCGCATCAGAAATGGCCCTGCGCTACGCGAACCGGCGGGTCAGTGAAGAATCCAACGCCTCGGCAAGCGGCAACAACTCGCGCTCGAATAACAATTCGCGCGGTGGATGGGGGCGTGGCGATAGCAACGGTTGGAGGCAGGCAGGCCGTGAAGAGGAGGAAACTCAAGTCGCTGACCGTTTCGGAGATGCCAAGAGCTATCGTCTAGGGGGAGCTTCCGGCACGGCCGGGCAAGGCTTGCCGGACTTCTTCAACCAACGCGATGCCAACGCCGATGGCCAGGTGATGATGAGTGAATTCAGCAGCTCTTGGGATACGGAGACGTTGGCTGAGTTCCTGAAATGGGACCTCAATAGCGATGGAATTATTGAAGCCCGCGAATGCTTAGCAGCACTCAAGGGCGGTGTCCGCGTATCGGGCAGTAGCACTACGGATACAGCTAAGAAATCGGGCGGTTCCTCGTCCTCCCGTAGCTCCACCTCGGCAGCAATCGGAGGAACGGAAATGGAGTGGGCTACGCGTCAGATTAGCAAATACGATCGCAACAACGACGGACAACTGACGGCTGATGAGTGGGAAAAGATGCTGCTTAAGCCCGTGGGGGCAGACTACGATGGCGATGGAGTCATCACCGTCGAAGAGTATGCCAAGTTTCGGAGCGAGTAACCAGCGTTTGCGTTGCAAGTCACGATCGGCGTTTGGGGCAGTTAAGCCATCTGCACTTCAGCGATCTTAAACAGGGTCTCGACCCTCTGAAAGCCGAACCGTTCGTAGAGCCGGATCGCTGCCACATTCTGCACCGTGACTTCCAGATTTACAAATCGGCAGTTGGCTTCTCGAAATCCCTCAAGAGCCGCTGCCAGTAGCGTCCGCCCCAGTCCCATGTCGCGGCACTCTGGGTGGACACCAATATTCTGTATGGCTCCTTCGTGAGAGGCAGACAGGAGGCCTTGGATTGTTCCGCAAGGCTGGATGTCGTCCGAAAACTCGTTTTCGCGACTAACTAACCAAGTCGCCTGCGGCACAAAATTCTTGCGACGGGTAATCTCTCCCATCAGAGCGCGACAGCCTTCGCGGTCGGCCAAGCACGGAAACACATGTGCATCAATCTCCTCGCGAAAACTCGCCCATTTCACTTGCGCGTGATGCTCTAAGAGTTTGGGAGACCAACCGAGCAATCGAAATCCATCGGGCAACCCGGCAGACTCCAGAGCACTTGCCGGAATTTGATCGAGCCGCAATTCCATCCGGTAGCGTTTAAAATAGGTCACAGCCATCGCGCACCGTGCGGGGAATTAATTGAGGAAGTATCGAGGATCTGAACTCTACACCCTTTTGAGCCTAGGGTCAAATTCTGCTTGCTGCCGAACCGCCTCATACAAGGTCACTGCCGCACTAATCGACAAGTTCAGACTGTCGGTACTTGAACTCATCGGAATTCGATAGGGCAGAACCTGGGCAACATCCCACTCCTCCCCCAAGCCGTTGGCTTCATTCCCAAACACGACCGCTACAGCGGGTTGAAATTCACACTCCCACAGTTGGTGCTGAGCATCCACTCGCGCGGTGCAAACTGGAATCTTCCAAGCAGCGCAGGCGTCCAGCAATTCCTCGACCGTCGCGTGGGCAATCGGTATTTTGAAGATCGCCCCACGACTGGCGCGAATCGCATTGGGGTTAAAAAGCTCGCAGGTAGGGTTTGTCAGCACTACCGCATCGACGCCGCACGCAGCAGCCGAACGCAGACAAGCTCCGATGTTTCCAGGCTTTTCAGTTCGATCCAGCACCAGCAGTAGTTTGGGAGCGTGCAAGTCCAGATCCGCAATCGACAACTTCCTCGAGACGGCGATGGCCACGGGTGCATCCTGCCGGTCACCGTAACTTATACGACTCAAGATCTGCCTGGTAACCGGTTGATACAACGGCTCAAGCCCCGTGAGCCATGCAGGGGGTGGCGCCCCGTCTAGGGAATCAGCGAAAACACACTCCAACTCAACCCCGGCCGCATGAGCAGCAAGAATTTCCTGTTCGCCATCAATTAAGAACCTCTCCAGCTTACGCCGCGTCTTGGAGTCCCTCAGGCGTTGCGCAAGCTTCACCTTGGGATTGTGTGGGCTGGTGATGCAAGGAGGAATACGGGAAATCATGCCGATTGGGTTGCTTGAATGAAAATAGGGAAATTCGCCAACGCCAGATTGGTGGGGCGGAGAGCGACTCAGTACACAGCATCTCCTCCGGCCCGTTTCGCACAGCAGGAGCAATAAAATCGGAACGATCGTTATACCCCATAGGGTCGCGCCGGAAGTCCTGCCGGGAGCAAACTTTGAGTAGGGTTGGGACGGTAAAGCATACGATCTTGTTCCAAAGTTGAGCAGCCACGCGAGTTTTCTGACACGAAAACAGGGAGAGTTTCGAAGCATGCACTCAGGACAACTTGACCAGAATCCCTACTTGCAGCAAGAAGTACTGACCGCGTCCCCGTTGCGTCTGCGATGGATGCTCATCAATCGAGCAGAGGAATTGTGCCGATTAGTAGCGCAACTCTGGCAGCAGGACAACCTGTCCGAGGCAGCCGGTTGGCTACTGCGCATTCGTGAGATTCTCGGAGAGCTGCTCGACGGGGTAACAGACAAATCCAACCCCGCCAGTGCTAGCATCTCTGACTTCTATGTATTCCTACTCCGCTGTATTGGTGAGGTTGAACTCTCCCAAGATCGACTGCAGTTAAAGACCCTGGAAGAGTTGTTGCACATCGAAGCCGAAACTTGGCAGATGGTGATTCAGAACAATTCAGAGAACGCTCCGGAAGCGGACTTGGGCGATCGAGTGCTTGGTGAAATCCAGGAACTGCAGCAACAAGCCAATGAAGTAGCCAGCCAGCCACGCGCCCAACTTTCGGGCGGCTCCAGCGAATTCCCCCCACAGCCAGCGGTTCCAAACACTCCGCCGAGCTACGGTTCCAATCTCGACGATTTGGGCAGCTCGTTTAGCTTAGAAATCTAGCGTTGCTCGCGAAAGGTAGTCCAAGCCACGTAGGCAAGGCCACCCGCAGAGATCATGAAGATAATATCCATCATCGGACTTGCGTAGCGGAACGGCGCCAACCCCAATTGACCGCTAAGGCCGCTGATGAGGTCGAAGGAGAAGATGAGAAAGACCAGGATGGAGAGAACCAAACCGATCAGACACAGTGCTTTCGGCATTAGCCAACCTTTTGGTCTTGTGGCAGACGAGGGCAAAAGGACGCCAGCGACAGTGAACCTTCACTGTTTTCCAACTCCCTGGCGACGACTGTCGGCCAACAACTGAATTGGGTGGCATGCTGTACGAACGATCCGCGTTACGCTAGCACTCGGAATAGTATAATCCGCAGGACGCTCCTGTCACCCATGTACCCCATTTATCCTGTTTTGCTTCCTAAAATGGACGCTGTCTGTCCGATAATGCCGTATATTCCAGCGAATATGTATCACTGAATGGCTAGGTAATGGCACAAGACGTCCGTCAACAACTTCGTTCCCACATGCCGGTCACCGCGAAATACGCGTATTTCGACCACGCTGCGGTTGGGCCTCTTCCCACTGAAGCAGCACAGGCAATCCAAGATTACGCTCAAACAGCGAGCCAGCATGGCGATGTGCACTGGTTGGACTGGTCAGCCGGAGTCCAAAATCTTCGCCAACAGGCTGCGTCCCTGTTGAACGCGAGTCCCGATGAAATCACTCTCGTCAACAATACCACCGGCGGTTTGAATCTCATCGCCGAAGCACTCCCCTGGCAGCCTGGCGACAATGTTGTGGTGCCGGCCAACGAATTTCCATCCAACTATTTGCCGTGGAAAAATCTTGAACGACTGGGGGTAGAACTGCGTGCGATTCCGGTCCCCCCCTCCGGAGAAATTTCTCTAAAGTCGGTGTCCGATACGATGGACTCCAGAACCCGTCTATTGGCGATCAGCTGGGTGGGATTCTCTAGCGGCTACCGCCTCGACGTCGGCTCCATGGTTGAATTGGCACATGCCCGCGATTGCTTGGTAATGCTAGATGCCATCCAAGGCCTGGGGGCCTTTCCAATCGACGTTCAAGAAACGCAAATCGATTTCGTTTGCGCCGATGGTCACAAATGGATGCTAGGCCCTGAAGGGGCAGGCTTGCTCTACATCCGAGCGGCGCATTTGGAGCGTTTGCGGCCCATGGGGCTTGGCTGGGGGAGCCTGGCGGCGGGCGCGTTTGAACCTGGTTCAGCAAAGCTTAAAACAACGGCCGCCCGGTACGAAGGAGGTTCCGCCAATATGCCTGGCCTGCTCGGTTTTGGCGGCAGCCTTGGATTATTATGTCGCCTCGGTTGCCATTTGCGAGAGAGTCCCATTGCCCAGGCGATCTTAGAGAATGTGCAGCAGTTGGAGGGAAAGCTACTGTCGGCGGGATTCGAGCTGAGTCTTCCCACGCGTTCGGATCAGCGTAGTGGCATAGTCGGTATAACTTGGGGAGCTTCCGCCCCGGTTCCCGAAAGCACACTTATAGCGGCTCGCCAAATGGGGTTGGAGCAGGGAGTCGTTACCAGCGTGCGTGGCGGTCGCCTGCGAGCGAGCACGCATGCCTACAATGACATCCAAGATATTGACCGCCTCGTCGATGTATTGAAGGCGGCCCGCAAGAAACTTAGTAGTTGAGAACCAGTATGAGAAACAAAGCTCGTGTCGCAGTTTATACTGGCTCCTTCGACCCCGTTACGCTGGGGCACCTCAATGTTATTGAGCGAGCGAGTAAGTTGTTTGATGAATTAGTCGTGGGAATCGGCTTAAACTCGGAAAAGCAAGCGCTCTTCACTTCGGATGAGAAAGTTGAGTTGCTGGAGGCGGTAGTAGCTCCATTCAACAATGTACGCGTTGCTACCTTTACCGGTCTGGCAGTCAGCTTTGTGAGGCAATGTGGCTCCTGCGTAATGGTGCGTGGCGTACGACCACTGACCGATATTGCTGGCGAATTCACCATGCTCATGGCCAATCGCCAGCTCGATTCGGACATCGAAACAGTCTTCCTGATGGCAGACGAACATTATTCGCACGTGTCGAGCTCTCTGATCAAACAAATTGCTCTTCTAAGCGACGACGATAAACTGGCAAAGTTTGTTCCACATCCGGTCATTGCTCCTCTGCGTGCCAAGATGCAGGGCAGCCGCCTCAAAACCAATGAACCGTGAGGGGCCCGCTGCAGGCTACTATTTTTTTGACCGCTCAGCACCCGCCTCAGCACCGTCCTACCCGAGGGCGACCGCTCTTTTATCCTAATACTTACAGTTGCACTGAACTGTTCGACAGCATTGAGACCTTGGATGCACTCCGCAGATTGGCAAGCACGCGCCTCGAACTGCCTGACAGCAAGTGCGGCTCGATGGCATGACCCGAAGTACGGAATCGTGTTTACTCATGGGCGCAGTGCAACGCTGTGGGATGTCGATGGCCGCGACTATATCGACCTCACCTGCGGTTATTCAGTTTCCAATTTCGGGCATGCATTCCCTCCCATCTCAGATGTGGTCGCTCGCCAAGCCGGGCAACTTTCGCACTTAACCGGTGAGTTGCATCCGCAAAAAATCCAACTCGCAGAGCAACTGCTGCAGCACTTATGGAACATCGCGGCACGCCCACCGGGTGTGGAGAACGCTCCTACACCCTCAGCCCTCCATGCCGGGCGGGCGGATGCGGGCAAGGTCGTATTCAATTCGACTGGCGCGCGCGCCGTCGAAACGGCCTGGAAAGCAGCAGTCGCCTTTCGCCCCGGTAAGCTGGTAGCTTTAGAGCTGGGCTTTCATGGTCGCTCCATCGCCACGAGCCCGCTGAGTCAGCTTGGCCAGTCAACACCGACGGATCCTCAGCTTGCTCCCGAAGCGTATTGTGTCTGGCCGACTACCGAGTCCCTCTACTGCGAACAATGCCCACTCGGCAAAGTTCACCCCGCTTGCCAGTTGGCTTGCACATCTGATCTGTTCGAGGAGATCGAACAGCAGGCCAGCACGGTTTCAGCGATTCTCGTCGAGCCGGCTTGGGGCGCGCGCGGCTACATTTTTCCACCTCAGGAGTTTTTCCTACGACTCCGACAGATCACCCGGAGGCACGGCATTGTGCTAATCGCCGACGAAATCCAAACGGGCTTGGGCCGGTGTGGTGATTGGCTGCTGTCGCACGCTCAAGGTTGGCAAGCGGATCTCACACTTGTGGGAAAAAGCCTCGGTGGCGGCGTGGTTCCTATCTCCGCCGTGGTGGGTAGTGCGGCTATCCTCGAATCGATACCACAGAACACCGAATCAGAAACCTTTGCGGCATCCCCCTTCGCTTGCAATGTCGCACTAGAAACCCTCCGCCAACTTGCGAGCGGTCATTGGTTTAAGCAGGCTCAAAAACTGGGTGCCGAGCTACGAGAAATGGTCGGACAAATCGTCAAGACCACGGGCATCCCATGCCGCATTGATGGACAGGGGGCAGTCTGCACGATCGAGTTTGCATCCCAAGAGCGGCCGATCGAACTAGCGCAGCGGCGCACACTCGATGTCATGAAACGCTGCGTCGCACTGGGACTACTCGTCCACTATACCGGGCCTCGTAAAACGCGTATTGTCCTACTCCCCCCCTTCACCATCCTACCTGAAGAGTTGGAAGCCACGCGGCGACGACTGCAGCAAGTGTTCACACAATCTGCAAGCAGTGCCTAGGTTCGGCAGCGCCACAGACATTCAGCTTGCTCATCGCGACAGGGCAGGGGGGCAGCGAGCCGCCTCAGACTGCAGCGAACTGTTTTAGAAACTCACTGCGATAGGCTGCTTCTTCCTTGGGAAACGCTCGGTCGAAAAACTCAATGCTCCCGGCCCCTTTTTGGAACCGCTGCTTCTCAAACACGGGCATATCGATTCCAGTGAGGGTTCGCACTCCTGACGACACGACCTCCCCCTTCAGACGATACAGCTTTTCATGCTGCCAGTCGGTCAATTCGATGAACGGAATTCCCTCAGCAACTTGAATCACCTTGGGTAGGGCATAGGGACTAAAGCCTTGGAAACCACACACATTCGCCGGAGCAAACGTTCGCACATGCCCTCGGCTTTGTCCGCCGCTGAAAACTAGGGAATGCTTAATGGCCGAGACGCCCCATCCCTCTTGGTACAACATTTGATTATTCAATACGCTGCGTATCGTCAACTCGGGGTTTTCTTCGATCGGGTAATCCTTCAGGTTTTCATCACCACCATCTCCATCAACCAGCCAAGTCCACTCGGGATACCGATTCCGAATCTCTTGGCACAGGGCGAGTCCCATGGTGGCAGCTTGAATATCTAAAGGCTTGTAATCTTCAACGACCCCTATCGCCTTCCGCCAATCCACGGCCGCTGCAGGCACTTCGATCACTTCCAACAGCATCTCAAGCTGCAACGGCTTGAGAAAGGCCAGAGCTTGTTGCGCATCAGTACTAAGCTTTCCACTGCCATCGGTATCGACCGATAGGGTAAATGCTTTGAGGCGCGCGGGACTCTGTCCCCGCTGGAGGAGCAAGTGATATAGCACAAGCACGAGACTGCCACTATCGATGCCACCCGAGAATAGAACCCCTATCGGTTGCTGTTCATCAATTGCATCTAGCCAACGGCTGCACTCTTCGGCGAGTGCTCCAATATATTGTTGGCCGATCGTTTCAATATTGGCCGGCAAGCACTCGCGTTGTGGATCAAAAAATCGCTTGAGCTGTGGATTGGGATCCGGACATCCAACCAATTCGAGTTCGAGAATGTGATGGGCTGGCACCATGCGTGTGTAGGAGGGATGGAACTGATTCGCGAGCCCCTCAGCTTTGAGAGCCGCGACAATCTGGTCGATTCGCTCTGCGATAATGAGGCAGGGCCCCGCGGCGCGTTTCGCCAGGAAGTACCGTAGAGGTCGTCCAATCGACCGCGCGAGCCGAACCTTCTTGCCCTCACGCGCAACGATACAAAACTGACCATCAATTTCGCCCACGCGCTCCGCGTCGCCTGACAGCACGCGAGCGTGAGCCTCTTCGTAGCTCATGTTCAGCAGGATATTGTGGCTGGGATCAACAAAATCAACCACGCGTTCGATCGTCTGAGGTGCGTTCATACTGGTAGGATTCGGTCAATGAATAGCAGGTTACAAGTGCAAGGGAACCAAGAACTGTTGTTCGTGCGATTGCTTTTGCAGCATCGTCTCGCGCCAAGGAACCGCTTGTTGATTCTCCAGACACTTGCGAATCGCCTCTTTTGCAGATTGCACGCTCTTACTCAATGCATCGCGCATGGTCGGTCCGTCCATAGACTCCAGTTCTAAGTTTGCAATTCTAGCACGAAAGCCCCCCGTGTCGGCCACTGCTACAAAAATCGTCAGGTTGTACACGGGAACAGCCGGCCGAGCTCCGTCGGGGCTCTGCGGTAGTGAGTGCTTATTCATCAAGAACCTGCCATTATTTTTTGCCGATTGCGTGAACTTCGAATCCGATTTGCGCTAGTTTGGAATGGTTTAGAATATTGCGACCATCGAAGACAAAAGCGGGCTGATGCATCCCCTGATAGACGCGATCGAAGTCGAGCGTTTTGAACTCATCCCATTCGGTAAGGACCGCAATCGCATGCGCCTCTTCAGCCGCTTCGTAACTCGTCGTCGCCACGTGCACGTTTTTTTCGATGAGCTCCCGTTCCGAGTTCGATAAGCTATCTCCGTTCGTCCGCATAACGATCTCCAAATCCTCCAGAATCCTCGCCTTTGAGACGCGAGGGTCGTAGATGTGCAACTGTGCCCGTTCGCGAAGTAGATCTCGGCAGACATAGATGGCTGCCGACTCTCGGGTGTCATTCGTATCCTTCTTGAACGCCCAGCCCCAAATCGCAATCCGCTTGCTCGACACGGTATTGAACATTGTCTTGACGATAGATTCTGCAAATCGTCGTTTCTGATAGTCGTTCATAACTACCACTTGCTCCCAGTACTCAGCGACTTCCTGCAAGCCGAAATGAGAACACAAGTAGACGAGGTTCAAGATATCTTTTTGAAAACAACTGCCGCCAAACCCAACAGAAGCCTTTAGGAATTTCGGGCCAATGCGAGAATCGGTACCGATTGCCTTGGCAACTTCGTCCACGTCTGCTCCAGTGGCTTCACACAACGCACTCATCGCGTTGATTGAGGAGACGCGTTGAGCCAGAAACGCGTTGGCGGTCAATTTTGAGAGTTCACTACTCCACAGATTGGTGGTAAGGATTCTCTCGCTAGGCACCCAGTTGCCGTAGATATCGGCTAGGGTTTGAATCGCCTCAGCAGACTCACCACCAATGAGCACTCGATCGGGATTGAGCAGATCATTTACGGCGGTGCCTTCCGCCAAAAACTCGGGATTGCTCAAGACATCAAAGGTAGCTTCTGTAGCCACCGAGCTAAGAATCCGCTTTACCGCTTCGGCAGTCCGCACAGGCAACGTCGACTTCTCAACCACAATCGTATGCCCCTGGGCAACGCGACCAATTTGTCGAGCACATTTCTCGACGAATTCCAGGTTGGCAGCGCGTCCCGCTCCAATTCCATACGTTTTTGTGGGTGTGTTGACTGAGATAAAAACGATGTCTGCTTCTGCAATCGCAGTTTCCACGTCGGTTGAAAACGTCAGATTTCGACCACGGGCCTCTTGAACGACAGCATCTAGCCCCGGTTCGTAGATCGGCAGCTCACTCGAATTCCAAGCAGCTATCCGGTCTGCGTTGAGATCCACTACATGCACCGAAATCTCAGGGCATTTCATCGCGATCATGGCCATCGTGGGGCCACCGACATAACCGGCACCGATACAGCAAATCTTCATTGGAGCAACAACACTTCAAGTATCAAAGGGGCAAAATTTTACGACCATCAGACTTCACCCCACCAGTGTAGTCAACGCTCTCCAAAAATCAGTGCGGTGCTCTTAAGGGGGGCTTCAAAGACGAGTCCCGTGCGGAATCACAACGAAAAATCGGATTGCAAGACCTCGCCATAAGCTCGTTCCTCCGCCTGCACCGCGGACGATAAACTGTCTTCAGCATTATCGCGAACCTAAGTACACGTTGGTTTCCGCACTAGGAAGCCTGAAATCCGGAATTGTGCAATTCCCGTTTAGCAAGGTTCAAGTCGTGTTCGACCATGATGCGTGCCAATTCTTGAAGATCAGTCTTAGGCGTCCAGCCCAATTTCTCTTTGGCTTTGCTTGCATCCCCCAACAATAAATCGACCTCTGCGGGTCGGAAATATCGCGGATCAATCTCCACATACTCGTTCCAATCGAGGTCGAGCTGTCCAAAGACCAAATCAAGAAAATCTCGGATCGTATAGGTCGCTCCCGTCGCAATCACAAAATCTTCGGGCGCGTCCTGCTGCAACATGAGCCACATCGCTTCCACATAGTCCTTGGCGAAGCCCCAATCCCGCTTTGCATCGAGATTTCCAAGGTAGAGCTTTTTCTGGGCGCCGAGTTTGATGCGCGTCGCAGCTCGAGTGATTTTTCGAGTTACAAACGTTTCCCCCCGACGCGGTGATTCGTGATTGAACAAAATGCCGTTGCACGAATACATGTTGTAACTTCGACGATAGTTGATCGTCTGGAAAAACGCATACACCTTGGCGCAGGCATAGGGAGACTGTGGATTGAACGGTGTTGTCTCCGTTTGCGGCGTCTCCAGCACTTTGCCGAACATTTCCGACGAAGAGGCCTGATAGACTCGAACTTGCTTGTGCTTGTTCAACAATCTGGCAGCTTCGAGCACGTTCAGCGCTCCCACACCGTCGCTCATCAGCGTGTATACGGGTTGATCAAAGGAAACTCGCACATGGCTTTGAGCACCCAGGTTGTAGATTTCATCGGGCTGGATCTCTTGCACCAAATTGGTCAGAGCTTGACCGTCCGTCAGGTCGCCATAGTGCAACAACAACTGTGGATTTTCGTGGGAGTCTTGGTAGAGATGGTCGATCCGCCCGGTGGAAAAGCTACTACTGCGGCGTACGAGACCGTGAACTTTATAGCCTTTCTCCAGCAATAGTTCCGCTAAGTACGATCCATCTTGACCGGTGATGCCAGTGATTAAAGCAGATTTGTTCATGGAGCTAAAAACTTTGTCTGATTAAATTTTTTGAGAATTTCCAAGAGTACAGATAAGGGCTAGCGTTATACCGAACGCAAGCTATTGGATTCAATACGTCGCAAAAAGTCGGCATAAGTCCGGCGGACACCGTCTTCGAGGTCGGTCGTCGGCGACCAACCGGTAGACTCCAACAAGCGGATGCTGGTCAGCTTCCGTGGCGTGCCATCGGGCTTGGAGGGGTCCGTCTCAATGGCGCCTTGAAACCCCACAACTTTGGCTACCAGTCTAGCTAGTTCTAAGATGCTCCGGTCCTTGCCTGAGCCAACATTCACCCAATCTGGTGGATTTTCGAGCGACAGGAGATGCACAATAGCGTCTGCCATGTCGTCCACAAAGAGGAATTCGCGGCGTGGTTCCCCCGTTCCCCAGATGGCTACACTCGGAACATCATTCTGTTTCGCGCTGTGAAACCGGAGAATTAGGGCCGGGAGCACGTGGCTATGTTGAGGGTGATAATTGTCTCCCGGACCATACAGATTGGTGGGCATGGCCGAATGGAATAGAACCCCGTGTTGTCGGCGGTAGTATTCGCACAACTTGAGTCCGCAGATTTTCGCCAAGGCATAGGCCTCGTTGGTTTGCTCGAGAGGACCGGTCAACAATTGGTCTTCGGTAATCGGCTGATTGGCCATCCGCGGGTAGATGCATGTGCTTCCCAGAAACAGGAAACGCTTGACGCCATGTCGAAAGGCTGAGGTAATTGTAGCCAACTGAGCATTGAGATTCTCCGTCAGAAATTCAACAGGATAGGTGTTGTTCGCATGAATACCGCCAACACGTGCCGCCGCAAATACCACCATTTCCGGCCGTTCCTGCCTGAAAAAATCGTCGACTCGAACATGGTCCTCCAAGTCTAAATCAGCACGGTTGCGCGTGACCAACCGAATTCCAGGCTCAGCTTGGAGTCGCCGGCAAACTGCAGATCCCACCATCCCTCGATGGCCAGCCACATAGATTGAGGAGTATTTGAGCATACCTACACTTTTGACGAATTCAGGACCCGGCACACAACTAGTTTCTTCCCTTGAACGAACTCCGCCGGAATGCTTTCGTCTGACAACAAACATCGGTCGGAGTCTGGAATTTGCAAGAATTGAATGCTTGCCACTCTGCTCTGGTCCACATCGTAGCGGATCACTCCTGATGCTCAAATCGGATCGGCCTGAAAATCCTCGATCACCACCGAAACACCTTGTTCCATAAATCGCACGTTCACCTGCAAACGCACCTCCTTGTCACGACGCACTATAACACCTTCGTACCCCGCAAACGATCCGCTGCGAATGCGGACGCGCTGCCCCGGTTCCAGTCGACTTTCGGGCGATAGAGGGGAATCGGTCGCAATCAAGCTTCTAATTTGCCGCAGATCGGTAACCAACTCCAGCGGTTGGGGCACCGGCATAACTCGGCTGACGCTGCCTGTGCTTACCGTCTTGTACCTCGTCAGCTCATCACCGCAAACAAATACATAGTTGCCGAACAAGGGCTCGTAACTTACTCGCTTTCGCCCATTGGGAGAGCGGTAGCGTCGTTCGATAATCGGAGCGTAGAAGGGCAGGTTCAGCTTGGTCAGTTGCCGCATCAACTTCTTTTCATGTCGCGATAACGTGTACATGGCCCACCAGGGCTGACAAGTCGCCACCTCACTATCAAGCAAGTTCTCTGGATAAATGTCGGCTTCACGATTTAGGATCGGCATAACATCACTCGTTGCACGCAAGCAAATTGAAACAGAAGTTGTGCAGCTGCCCTGCCACTTGCATGCTCCCTATGGCGTGCGGACAAGTGGCCAACTGGACTCAACGACGGAACGGCCAAACCTCCTCCTACGCTGTTCTTGCATTCCACTCGCTAGCGTCTAGTCGACGAGTTTGCTTGCATTGCGTAGGCCTGAAGTCACCCAGAGACCTTTACTACCAGATCTCTGCTTCGCTGGATAGACATTTCCTGGGCACCGCACCCGGTGGCGGGCGCGTGCTCTGGCGACGTATCCCCCAGAGCACTTCCTGGTTTGAAACGGCAGAGGTTGCACCAACATCCCGCCAGCACTCCCATCGCGACAGCGATCCATGGATGCCGGGTTGGTGCACAATATTGCCGCTGCGAAATTATTGCCGCTGCGAAATTCGCCGCCGACGCCTGTACTCAATCTCCCGCTGAGCCTACCGATGCCGCAGACTCCAGTGGTGAAGAACGCTTGTACCGCTTACCCAGCGTCAAGAGGCAGGCTTAGCCACGGAGCGTGGGCACGCCAGGAACCGCAAGCTGCGGTGATTCCAGCGATTCAGAATCGGTCGGACGAGATGCCTCAGGCAGTACGAGCGACGGCGAAAGTACAAGCTCAATCTGAGGAATGAGTTCTTCCACAAATTCGATCGTTTTGCCAATCACACCGATCGAATCTCCAGACTCCGTTGGCCCCGCCAGGTCGATTCGGCCTGCAATCCTGCCGCTGAAGTGGAGCGGCAATGAAGCGGTCCAACGCTCCGCACGGTCAGGCATCTTGAGACGATGCCACGTTCCGTGAAACCCTTCCTCCAACCAGGGTACATTCAAATCCATGTGCACTTTGCATAGGCCCTCGGTGTCCGCGAACTCAACCAGCGACTGCCAAGTCGATTCCCATTGTCGCGTCCCTTGCAAGTGAACCGTTCGCTCCCTCCCAGAATCGATTCCCTCAACTGGCTGAAGCATGCTGCCCGCAAACTGCGATGCCTTGCGCATCATGAGCACCACCTCTGCGTAACCAAACGCTTTGGTGGTTACCAACATGGCAAACACCACCAATACGCTCAGCGGTGCGATCCAGTCTCGCCCGAAAATTTGACCGGCAAGAGCCCCCGATGCGGTAATCAGCGAGAGGACAGCCACGATGACCAATAGGCTTCGATCCCCTAAGCCGCGATTCTTCAACGTATGGTGCATGTGCGCGCGATCGGTCGTGTAGATCGAACGACCTGTCAACTTACGCCGAATGATCGCCATGCATGAGTCGAGTAGCGGAAGGGACAAGATCGCTAGCGGCGCGAGGAAAGCAACCGTAGCAGGCCCCTTCAACGAACAACGGATGGCCAGCGCCCCCGTTACCATCCCCACCAAGAGGCTTCCCGAGTCACCAAGGAAAATCGACGCGGGCGGGAAGTTGAAGACCAAGAACCCAATCAATGCTCCACAGAAGGCAAAGGCAATCACCGATTCGGCGAAGTTGTGATTCACCGAGGCCAGGACCCCCAACGCACCACAAATAACAGCTCCCAATGTTGAACATAAACCATCCGAGCCATCAATCAGATTGAGTGCATTGGTGGTCATCAGCAACCATAGAATACTCAGGGGAATTGCAAGCAACCCCAGTTCGATTTGATTACCAAATATCTGCAGGCTGCCGATCTTGAAGCCAGCTAACACGAGCATCGCAGCCAGCACGGTCTGCCCAAGCAGCTTTTGCCGACCTCTCAATGTCCAAATATCGTCGGCAAGTCCCAACAACCAAATGCCTACCATGGCCGACAACAGTGCCAAATAGGGGGTAATATGGGTTATCTTCAACAACGATAGGTCAAAGCTGGTCGCTGCAATTCCACCGACGATCAAGACGGAGAACAGCACTGCAGTCCCCCCCGCACGAGCGATAACTCGTCCATGTAGCTTGCGATGACCATCGGGATGATCGACAATCCCAAATCGGATTGCAAACTGTCGCACGAGAGGGGTTAACACCACTGATAGCAGAAAGCTAGCGATGAAAACCAAGGAAAGCTCAAGCATTTGTTGACTCTGTAGATCGAAAGGCAAGTTGCTTTAGCAGATCGGGCAAATCTGCCTCTTCAGAAGCCCATACTGATTCGCTGATTATTCGGCGCCAACAAATTCCGGTTGAAAGACTTAGGCAGCCAGCATCGGGCGGTCATTATATGCCGACTGTAGGGTTTTGAACACCAATTGGGGCTCGAATGGTCCTTCCGATTATCGGGTATTTAAATTACCTAACCCCACTCTCCACGTCGCCCAATTTTCCAACGAGCCGCAGGAAGCCCCCCAACAAGAGCGGCATTCACCCCGCCTGCAGAACCCCGAGCAGTGGAAAAACCAGAGGCCCAACCGCACCTCCCATTCATCGCCCCCCCATTACGGATTCCGCCCTAGTCACACATGCGTCACCACTGCTCTACAGACGTCAATTGCATCCAGGAATCACTCCCCGGCCAGCGACTTCTCCCGCAGTTTTGCCCATCACTCCAGCCCCAGCGACTCTCGAATGAAGGCGGGGCGATTGGTCGTAATACCCACCGCTCCTAGCTTCTGAAAATACTTGGCGTCTTCAGGGGCATCGATCGTCCATACATGAAATTCCCGCATTCCCGCGCGTTTGAGCTGATCGATAAAAGCCGCATTCACGACATCCCGGTTCCCCTGGGTCCCTAGTCCATCCGCATGGCAGGCTTGCAGGGTCTTTGCAATCTGAGCTGCTGTTGGCGTAAATTCCCCCGTGTCAGCATCCGCTTTGTAGCCTGTTAACCAGTGGGTGCGGACATCGGGCAGCAGCTGCTTGGTCTTGGCTACGGTGTCGGTATTGAAGGCGATGACGAGTAAGCGTTCGTGGGGTATCGCCAAGGCGTCGATTTGCTGCTTCAAAACCGGGACAATTTCGGGGCCAACCTTCAACTCAATAATGAACCACTTGTCTGCAGGAATGCTCTTCCACACTTCCTGGAAGGTAGGGAGAGGTTCGCCAGCGAACTTTGCATTTTTCCAACTACCGTACTCCAGTGAACGGAGTTTCGCCAAAGTGCTGCCAGCCACGCTCAGCTTCTTCCCGCCAGTACGAAGCGTATCCTTGTCGTGAATGCAAACAATCTCCTGGTCAGTCGTCAGGTAGAAATCCCCCTCCACACCGTCAGCGTGTTGCTTCCATGCCTCCTGAAATGCAGCTATCGTGTTTTCCGGCGCATCGTAGGACGCCCCGCGATGCCCAACAATCATTTGCGCCAATCCCAGCGATGCACCGAAGTTGATGAAACCAATAGCAAGAGTCAGCGTCAATCCGATGCCACTGGTTGAAGCTCGAAAATTGCGCCACAATGACGCAAAGCTGTGTAGCACAGTAAAACCAACCGCTTGATTGAGAGTAGGCCAAATGCGGAGAATGTTTCTTAGCGTTCTTATAGGCGTTGTATTTTTTAGTTTGCTTGTAAGCATTTGGTTTCCATTGATCTTGTGGAGTTGGGTCCTAATAGGCCCGCTAGCGTTGCTGGGACTCTACGATTACTTCCAGACGAAGCATTCCATCCTACGCAATTTTCCGTTGCTGGGCCGCATGCGATACCTGATGGAGCTCGTTCGGCCAGAAATTTACCAATACTTCATTGAGAGCGATACCGAGGGAGTTCCCTTCGATCGCGACCAGCGTTCGCTAGTCTATCAAAGAGCCAAGCGGGCGCGCGACACGGTCCCGTTTGGGACCAAGGAAGATGTCTACGTGACCGGCTATGAATGGGTCAATCACTCGATGGCTCCACTCGCCCACCACCCTGATAACATGCGAGTGACGATTGGCCACAAGTCCTGCTCCCTGCCGTATTCATGCAGCCTGCTGAACATCTCAGCAATGAGCTTCGGTTCTCTTAGCAAGAATGCAGTCTTGTCGCTCAGCGGCGGTGCCAAGCTCGGCAACTTCGCCCACAATACCGGTGAAGGGGGAATCAGCCCCTACCATCTCGCTGGCGGTGGAGACCTGATTTGGCAAATCGGCACTGGTTACTTCGGCTGCCGATTGGACAACGGGCAGTTTTGCAAAGACCTGTTCAGGCAAAATGCCTCCTTAGCCAATGTTAAAATGATTGAGATCAAGCTCTCACAGGGTGCGAAACCCGGACACGGCGGGATCTTGCCAGCAGCCAAAGTCACCGCCGAAATATCGCAAATTCGCCACGTCCCGATGGGGCGTGACGTGATTTCCCCCCCAGGGCATTCCGCCTTTAGCACTCCGATTGAGTTGCTGGAGTTCGTAGCTCAATTGCGTGAGCTTAGCGGCGGAAAACCAGTCGGATTTAAGTTGTGCGTTGGCAAGCGGCGTGAATTTTTAGCTGTCTGCAAAGCTATGCAAAAAACCGGCATCACCCCTGACTACATTGCCGTCGATGGCGGTGAAGGGGGAACGGGAGCAGCACCGCTTGAGTTCTCCAATCACATCGGCGCGCCGTTGTTCGAAGGTCTAATCTTTGTCCATAATGCACTGCGGGGTTTCTCGCTGCGGGAGGACATTAAATTGATTGCCAGCGGTAAGGTCTCCAGTGGTTTTGGAATCCTAAAGCTCTTGGCTCTAGGCGCAGATGCCTGTTATTCCGCGCGCAGCATGATGCTGGCCCTGGGGTGTATCCAAGCTCTGCAGTGCAACAGCAACCATTGCCCAGTAGGCGTGGCCACGCAAGACAAACACTTGATGGCAGGCCTCGTTCCGTCCGACAAGCGAATTCGCGTCGCCAACTTTCACCACGAGACTCTCAAGAGCTTCTGCGAAATGCTGGGGGCCATCGGCCTGGCTAGCCCAGTGGACCTGCGTCCCTGGCACGTAATGCACCGGGTCTCGCCCGTGATCACGAAACACTACGGCGAGCTATACGATTACTTGGAGGAGGGTGCCCTGCTGCGTGAGCCGCTACCAGAACATTACCGCCGTGCTGTCGAATCGGCCTCGGCGGAAACCTTCGGTCACGTTCCCGCCTAAATCGAATGGTTGCTCCCGAGGGCTCACCCACGGCATTCCTGCTGAACTCAACCTCCACGCTAACTCATTCCGCCCCAACAAGCAGCACTCGCTTCACTGCACTCGCTTCACTGCACTCGCTTCACTGCACTCGCTTCAATTCACTCGCTTCAATTCACTCGCTTCAATTCACTTCGATGCAATCCGTTAAGGCTGCCTGGAGTGGATCAAATCCGGGCTCAGATAGCCCCAAGTGCAAATGGCGGCGCCAGCCTTCGGCATAGCGAAAACGCGAACTCATGCTGCCCACCTCGCGGTTCAAGTCCTCCATCGTCTGGAGGTAGGAACTCATCCGCTGTGTATCGTCGAGCCATTGTCCTTGGCTCTCATGGGCACCTAAGAGCTCGCGTTTTTTAGGCATCTGCGGCTCGATGTCGACCCAGTGTGTGGGCCGCACCGGGTCGCCCATAGGGGTTCGATTCCCATGCGGTTGGGCATGGTAAATCGCTACGTCATGGTCGCAGGTAGCGGTTGCTGGCGAGGCATGAAAGTTGGGCATTCCTCGGGTAAACGCGGCTCCCACCGCCAACCTAGCTGCATTCTGATGGTCCTCCATGTAGTCCACCATCGCATGCGTCAGGATAATCTGCGGCTGGGCCGCGCGGACCACCGCTGCGACTTGGGGCAACAGAGAGGGACCATAGAAAACTTCCATGTCGTTGCAAATCGGAGGATAGAATTTGGCCGGCAGAGCCGCCGCCGCCGCCTGTGCTTCTTTCAATCGGACTGCCGCACAGGCCGCTGGGGACAACGTCATGGAGCCACAGCAACCGTTCGCTACATTGAAATAATGCACCTCCCACCCCTGCTCAGCCAATCGCAAAAGTGTACCAGCCATGACGAACTCGATATCGTCCGGATGAGCCGCGATCGCTAGTACCGATTTGGAGGACATGACATCTTACCTCAAGTGATTTCGTACGGACTCAACAACCATCGATCGAAAGAGCGTTCACCAAGGTGCTTCCTCACATCGCCCATCGCCACTGCCGCTTGTGCACCCCATCCACCGCGCAACGGCTTGTTAAAAACAGTACCCGCACGTGAACAGAGTTAGGTCGTTGCCGCTGTAGGAAAATTAGTGGCGCTACCATCGCGTTAGAACTAAAAACGCTACTGAATCAACAAGCCGATGAGCTGGCAACTCCCCAAGGCACAGAGCCTTGGGGTTGCGTTCTCAGCTCGTTCTATCGTTGCACTCGCGCGGAACCACCGAGTGCCAAGGCCTCAACCTCAGGAAGCTTGGCCATGCTGACGTCGCCCGTAAAGGTTGTCAGTAGTGCACCATGTGCCCAGCCCAATCGCAGCGCTTGCTCTGGTTCTTTGCCGGCCAACATGCCGTAGAACAGGCCAGAGGCAAACCCATCTCCACCACCGATGCGGCAGATGACATCGAGCGACATGGTGGGACTAACGTACCTCTGTCCATCGTACCAAATCACCGCAGCCCAATCATGGCGATTGGTCGAACGCACTTCGCGAAGCGTGGTAGCGACCAGCTTAACCTTGGGAAACTTCTTGACGACCTTCTCAATCATGTTGAAGAATTGCTCGGGGTCCAGCTTTGACTTACTTTCCACATCCTGCCCTTGAATTCCCAGGCCCTTCTGCAGATCCTCTTCATTGCCGACCAGCACATCACAGTTCTCAGCGATGCGGCAGCACATTTCCTGCCCCTTCGCCTCATCACCAATCGTTTTCCAAAGCTTAGCTCGGTAGTTGAGATCAAAGGACGTGATAGTCCCGGCCGCTTGGGCAGCTTGCATGCCTTCCACGATCAACTCGGAAGTGGTCGGGGAGAGTGCAGCAAAAATCCCGCCGGAGTGAAACCATTTGACTCCATCGCTGAAGATTTTCTTCCAGTCAAAATCGCCCGGCTTGAGCATGGCTCCAGCTTCGTTGGCTCGATTGTAGAAAACCACGGGAGCTCGCACTCCGGCTCCCCGGTCGCTGTAGACCGTGGCGATGTTAGGTCCACGCACTCCATCATGCTCAAACCACTTGTAAAACGGCTTGACTTTCGTTTCAGCCACCGCCCGTTGCACAATCTCGCCAACACCATAGTCGACCATGGCAGTCGCCACGCCAGTGTTCAGGCCAAAGCAGTCCGATAGATTGGCAGCCACATTGTATTCGCCACCCGACACGTGAACATCGAACGCGCGTGCCTTGCGGAAAGGGATCGTGCCTGGATCTAGACGATGGACGAGGGCGCCGAGCGATAGAAAGTCGAGTGCCGCGTCTTTTTTGATATCAAGTTTAGCCATGAGAGTCTCGTTAGAAATTTAAGAAGAAAAAAATGAGTTGGCAACAGGCTCAAATCGTGACGGAGGAGAACCCTCCATCCACGACAATATTCTGTCCAGTGACGAAGGAGGAGGCGGCTTGAGAGGCGAGCCAGCAAACGGCCCCTCCCAACTCTTCGGGTCTGCCAAATCGTCCCATCGGCGTGTGCCCGATGATCTGCCCACCGCGCTCGGAGAGAGAGCCGTCCTCTTGGTAGAGCAATGCTCGATTCTGCTCAGCGGGAAAAAAGCCAGGACTCAGTGCGTTGACGCGCACTCCGGTCGTAGCCCATTCGCGAGCCAAAAATTGGGTTAAATTGATGACCGCCGCCTTGGCTGCCGAGTACGCGACTACGCGAGACAGCGGGATCATGCCGGACATCGAAGCGATATTGATGATGCTGCCGCGTCCGGAGGCCACCATCGATTGGCCAAAGACCTGGCATGGCAGCAAAACGCCACCCACCAGATTCAAGTCGAAGACTTTCTGCCAGGCATCTTCCGGCAGATCGCAAAAATCACTGCCCGGTGGCAAGGTAGCTTGAGGATGATTTCCACCAGCCGCGTTCACTAGTATGCTCACCTTCCCCAGCTTCGATTCAATCGCCTCCCGCGCCGCCTTCAGGGACCCGCGATCCATCGCATCGGCGGCTTGAAACAGGGCTTCTCCACCTTCTCCTCGGATGGCTTCAACACGAACCGCGCCACGTTCTGCACTCCGCCCCACAACCGCGACCTTCGCCCCACAGGCCGCCAGCGCGTCGGCCATGGCTCCTCCCAAACCGCCCGTACCACCAATCACAACCGCTACATCTTCGGAAAGGGAAAAGAGATTCTTCGACATTGGGCTACTCGTCATCACGGGAAAATCGGGGGAAGGGGGTACAGCATCTCCTGAAACGGGGCATAGTTCAAGGGTATGTTCCTGGGTAATGGACCAGCAATAACTCCATTTTCACTTCCCCTGTTTGGCAGCCAAGGGTTGACCTCCATACCATCTTGCCACATGAATCCCGCTAAAAGCCACTTAGCTCGTTTGCGCTGCGGGTTCCGCTCGCTCGGCGAAATGCCTCGAAAGTGGCCAACGCCCCCGACGCCACCATCAATATCCCCGTGGGAGGAAATCGGCCCGAAATACCAAGCTCGATATAGGGGAGCCTAGCTGGAGGAGAGTATAGATGTAGAAATCGGGAAGTGGACCTACGGGAATCCCTTAAGGCTTTGAGACGCCAGGACGATGGGTAGCTGAACGGCCCATGCCTAGCCTGGTTTCTTCACTTCTCCCCCTCAGCATCGAGGACCGCTTGCAGAGCATCCAGGAATGGTGAAGACTAGGGGACTACCAGTCTCTCGGCAGATAGGCTCTGTCCCCAACCACCCTTAAACTTTTGACACAAAGCGAACTCATGTCAGCAGAACAACGATTGGCTAAACTCGGACTTGAACTCCCACCCGCCCCTAAGCCAGTCGGCTTGTACAAGCCGGTCGTCATCGTAGGCAATTTGGCTTATCTGTCAGGCCACGGCCCTTTAAAAAGTGATGGCACCCTTATCACTGGCCGATTGGGAGCCGACATGGACCTGGAAGCAGGTACCGCAGCTGCCAGACAAACGGGATTGGCCATGCTGGCGACACTGAAGTCCGCCCTAGGGACCTTGGACCGCGTTACTCGCGTTGTAAAACTCCTAGCGTTGGTAAGATGCACCGACGAATTCGAGCAACAACCGCAAGTCATCAACGGCTGCAGCCAGCTCTTTTCCGATGTTTTCGGCCCCGATCTGGGAATTGGAGCCCGCAGCGCTTTGGGTACCAACGCCTTGCCAACCAACATTGCCGTTGAAATCGAAGGTATCTTCGAAATCAGCTAGGGCCGCTCGCCGGCTAGTAAAAACCGCAACCCGCCGCATGCATGACAGTTTCTTAACCGCGACCGTTTGCTGAAACGATAAACCGCCGCGTCAGCCAGGCCAGAGGTTGCCGCTACAGGAAAACTAAGGGAACGCCCCCTCACGTTAAAAATAAACTCACTCTGTAAATCAACCGCAGGTGAGCAAGGAGACGTGATTGCCGCGAGAGCGCAATTAGGGGGGCACTACCGATGTGTCAAAGCTGAAAATGCTTTTGAAAATCGACTGCCGCTCATGCCACTGGATATTTGAGCCGGTTCTTGACCATTTTGTCGCGAAGTGCCGTGGAAAGATCGATGTCCAAAATATTGGCCAAAGCCAGTGCATACGAGACGACATCCGCCAATTCCTCGGCAACTTCGGCGGCCGAATAACCGCTGCGGTCGACCACTTCCTGGGTCGTAAGCCACTGAAAATGCTCCATCAACTCTCCCGCTTCGATGCTCAGTGCCATGCTGAGATTCTTAGCGTTATGGAACTGCCGCCAATCTCGCTGATCAACAAACTCCCGCACAATATTGCGCAGCTCTCCTACGGGGGTTGTAGCATCATCGGTCGATTCGTCCTGGGCATGCTGGCTGGAGTGATTCATGGTGATCGATTCCTGGTTGAAGTGGGGCGACCTGAAACACGCGTTCCATGGGTCGTCAATTCCAATTGCGGTTGCTACGCTTATAGGTCGCGAATGAGCGGGCGCGAGCCACGATTAATTTCAGCTCCTGGCCTCCTCAATCCTCATTAGAATCCGTTTCCCAAGTGAGATAAATAGAGAGTCAAATAAGATGAGCGTTTTGGTCACCAAACCAGCCCCCGAGTTCACTGCACAAGCGGTAATGGAAGATGGCTCGTTCAAGGAATTGAGCCTGAGTGATTACAAGGGCAAGTACGTTTTGCTCTTTTTCTACCCTCTCGATTTCACCTTTGTCTGCCCCACCGAAATCATTGCATTTTCGGATCGAGCGAGTGAGTTCGCGGACCTTGGAGTTCAAATTATTGGCGTCAGTGTCGATAGTCATTTCTCCCATCTAGCATGGCGCAACGCCTCACGAGATCAAGGTGGTATCGGCCAGATCCAATACCCGTTGGTTGCAGATTTGAGCAAACAGATCGCTCGCGACTACGACGTTTTGACCGATGAGACGGTCGCCCTACGCGGCCTGTTCCTGATCGACCCGCAAGGAATCGTACGCCATCAAGTCGTGAATGACCTGCCGCTGGGCCGCAGCGTGGACGAAGCTCTGCGAATGGTGCAAGCCTTGCAATTTTTCGAGAAGAACGGCGAAGTGTGCCCCGCCAACTGGAAGGAAGGTTCGCGAACCATCAAGCCGACCGTCAACGATAGCAAGTCCTTTTTCTCTGCCGAGTACTCGTCGTAGGGCGCGCTGGAATCCACCCAGCATCAGCGGAAGATTGCTGGAAAAGCACACGGAAGTGCACTTTAGATTTTTGAGCGTTTGGGCGGTCTCGGTTTGCAATCACTCCACTGCGAACCGAAGACCGCCGCTCGATACCCTAGTACAACGCAGGCAAGCCTAGTGTTGCGCAATCAACAGGCTGCAAAGTCTCTTGCTTCGTCGTTGCCCCCCAGCCCCTACGGGCAGCTGAAATAGTACCCCGCTCCGTGAGCAGGGAAAGGTGGTTACCGCTGCCGAGCAATTAGGGATACGACCTCCGCGTTGAAATTCAAGTTGCTATTCCATCAACAGCCCGCCTGCCTGGCCGTACCAACAGTCAACAACAGGGGCGTTTCCACCGGCTAATGATCTCGCCACAGAATAGCCGTTATAGTTGACTGGTCTTGAGAAACCTTCAACAGCTCTTGAACATCGTTGCTCAGCTGTACATTGTTGACCGTCAGGCTGTACATCAACCTGCGTCCATGCTGGGTGTCGATGAAGCCCGCCAAAGACTGCCCTTTCAACAGAATGCCATCCTTGCTGCCGATAGCAAATGTCCCCGTTTTTGCATAGGCATTTCCCTTGGCACCGGCCAGTGTCGGATCGGATTCAAAATCGGTAAAAAACGCGAGCGGACCGTCGCCCCCTAGCACCGGCAGGGAATCCAGAAATTGCGGAAAAAAGCTACTCTCTGCGTTGTACTTCAGCATTTGCAAAACGGCGGTGTTCGTGGCAGTTGTCGGGCCACCGCCACTTCCATCAACGAAGTGAAATTCACTCTCGGGAATGCCAATCTTGCCGACTAAATGCTCGCGTTCGAGTGCCAACGCGTCCTCTAAATTGTCACAGCCTTGGGTGAGTCCCCACAGCATCAGGCTCGTATCCGACCCGATGTTGTAGCTCACCTTGAGGACGAACTTTGCATACTCGGCGAAGGGTAACGACTCCAGTTCGGCTTGCAATGTCTCGGCCGTGTACGTGTCCCGTGGAGGTAGAAGATCAGAGCGATTGCTCCCAACTGCTTGCGCGTTGACAATTTTTACGCCAGCCCGCTGTAACGCCTCGATAAATACAGTCCGAGCGTAGTTGGCCGGTTCTGTGATGCGAAACGTTCGCACCCATGGCCAGGATTCCGTAATTGGAGGCACAAAATCCGCAGGCAAACGCCCCGCCACCGCTCCCGAACTCCCTCCCGCTCCCAAACCATCTGCAAGGTTAGGCGCTAACTCCACCCGTTCTCCCTCTCCCGGCAAAGCGGTTGTCAGTTCAGAGGTGACCGTAAACGCCTGCGACAGTGGCCTGTGCTCAACCTCGGCCAGTTTGCCCGGTCTCGTTGGCCGAATGACCAAATCAATAAGATCATCATTGACGAAAATCGGGCTAACCATGAATTCCTCTCGGAATTCAAAGGGCTGGAACAATCGATCATCAATGACGACCTCTCCGTTCACCGCCTTGATTCCAGAGCCTGCGACCTGGGCAGCCAGTGAGTCAAAACCCCACAGTGGATTGGGGCTGGTTAAGATAGCGTTTCCAAGCGTGTTGGCCTCATTGTGGTCCAGATTCGTGATGGCCATGGTTCCATCAGGGCTTCTCCGGCCCCCCATGGTGAAGTCTCCCTTCGCAACTAGGATGAGATCTCCCTCAAGCACTCCGTCGTCACGGACAATCCCTCGGCGATGCACGGGAGTACGGAACCTAAATTCTGGCCCGAGGGCCTCTAGCGTTTCACCAATCGTGAACACTTTCCTCACGGAACCAATAAACAGGCTGTCCTCTGAGTTTTGATCGTAGAGAACTTCACCGCTATCCAAATCAACCACTCTAAGAGCCCAGACGGACTCGCGATATAATTCCCTATCAAAAATTGCCTGGATGTCGGCGGGAACTGCTCGCCTGTCTTTACTCTCATGGTTGCAGCCTACCAGGAGCATGAAGCTCCACATGGCACACAGCAGTGGTCCAATCGTTCTCATTTCGATAACTCTTTTCAATAAATTCAAATTCACGCGGCGGGCAAGATGCCGCTACTGGCATATCGGCTTCCGTCGCACACTCAGCTCAGTTGTTGCCTCCTGCCTACACTCTGGTTGTACGCGATCAGCGTTGCTGACTTTCTTGAATGTACAAAATGAGTAGAGCGAGCACACGATCGAATCTTAGGAGCCCCACATACGGTCTCTCCTCTTCCACGACGCTCTGGAAGTGGTGCAAGAGGCTTGACCTTCGCCCATCGGCCGAACCCCCAATCGAGCCGACTGGGGCGAAGTATGCATTTCGGTTACACTCAAGATCTAACAGATCGCTTCATCCAGTCGCGAGAGGAGGCCCTCGGCGTTAAGTTTTGCAGCAGACACGGGACTTCAGCCAAGAATACGGTTCCTTCTGCCCCAAGGGTTCGCTGGGACGGAAACTCCACGGCCGATCAGGCCGAATGATATAGGACCGTTGACATGATCGATGTATTGCGATTTTACTGGCCCGCGTTAGTGTTCCTCTTGCTCTCCGGTAGCAGTGCACTGCACAGTCTCGCTCAGGAACCGTCTGCTACAATCAACACGGAAATCACGGAAGACTCCTCGAGAGTCGTCTTGAAAGTGGGCACAAAGCACAGCCCACCTTTCGCTATTAAGAATCCGGACGGTTCATGGACGGGAATCAGTATTGAACTATGGAAACACCTAACCGATGAACTGAATCTTGAGTTTCAATTTGAGGAACTGCCGCTCGACGAGATACTCGACAAACTTGAGACCTGCGATTTAGACGCAGCGGTTGCTGCAATTAGTGTGACCTCAGAACGTCACGAGCGAGTCGGCTTTTGCCATCCTCACTTCTCCACCGGTCTGGGCATCGCGATCAGCTCCAGAGAACGCACGGGGCCGGGTACGATTCTGCGACGAGTCGTGTCTAGCGGACTGGTGAAGTTGATGCTGACGATGGTGGGCATCGTCATCGTCTGCGGTTTTCTCTTCTGGATTTTTGAACGCAACCGCAATACGACGATGTTTGGTGGCAAGCGGCGACAAGGAATCGGCATGGGAGTTTGGTGGTCGACAACTCTCTTGCTCGGAAACAAGGGAGTCGTCCCAGCGAGTTCGATGGGGAGATTGCTTGCAGCATTGGCGATGTTTTCCAGCATCATTGTGGTGTCGACTCTCACGGGCGTAATTACTTCGGTATTAACCGTGCAACAACTCGACACCGGAATCGCACGGGTGGCCGACTTGCATCACGTGCGGGTTGCGACGATCAATGACAGCACGAGTGCAGATTATTTGCGTCAACGCCATATTTTCTTTCGAGCCTACCAAACACCTGAAGCAGCGATCCAGGCGGTCGACGATAACCAAGCTGACGCAGTTGTGTATGACGCGGCGCTGCTGAAGTATCTAGCGAGCGAGCAATTCATCAACCGAATCGATATCGTTCCAGTTTTGTTTAATGTGCAAGAGTATGCGATCGCACTATGTCCTGGCAGCAACCTGCGCAGACCGCTCAACGAAGAACTATTGCGTTACCGGGAAAGCGATGCCTGGGACGAACTCGTCTATCGCTACCTAGGAGAATAGAGTGACACCATTTCCATGGATTCGAACTGCGGTGTTGTTGCTGACCGCGCTCGCAGCATCTTCATCACGCGGTCAAGCTCAGGGTTCGCCGGGCACCGAGCACGTCACGGAACCTGCAGCACTACTAGACATCCCCACCACTTTAGTCGTGGCGACACGCCAAGTCCCACCATTTGCGATGCTCAATGAGGACAACCAATGGGAGGGAATCAGCATTGATCTACTGCGTGAAGTCAAGGCGGAACTAGAGAGTGCATCGGGCCATGAAATCACCCTCGAATTCAAGTCGATGTCGCTAGCTAAAATGCTAGATGCTGTCGAGAACGAAGAGGTTGACATTGTCGCCGCTGCACTAACGATGAACTACGAACGCGAGAAACGAATGGACTTCACTCACTCGTTCCACGCTTCAGGTCTTGGAATCGCGGTGGGAGCCAAGCAGCGGCAATCGGGTTGGTCGGGGATCCTGGACGCGTTGCTCTCTAGGACATTCCTGCGAATTGTCGCCGGTCTAGTGCTGGCAATGCTGGTGAGTGCGGTTGGGATCTACCTGTTCGAGCGGCGGCACAACCGGGAACAGTTTGATAAAGGATGGATTAAGGGCATCGCCGCCGGCATGTGGTGGGCGGCGGTCACTCTTACCACTGTAGGCTACGGTGATAAAGTACCACGCACTCTCGGAGGCCGGCTAATCGGTCTCCTATGGATGTTCGCGGGACTCTTTATCATCGCGGGCTTCACTGCCGCCGTGACTTCCGCACTCACCTTAACCCAATTGCGTTTCAGAATTAGCGGACCTTCCGATCTCTCGCGCGCGAAAGTAGCAACCGTAGAGGGGTCCACATCAGCCGACTACTTGCGTGCCCGTCACATTATGTTTTCTCAATACGCTGATGTCGAAACGGCCATCGCCAGCCTTGTCGAAAACAAGTGCGATGCTGTCGTTTACGACGCTCCAATTCTGAAGTACCAGATCTACCAACACTACTCGGGAGAAGCAATTGTGCTCCCCTCGACCTTCGAACAGCAGAAGTATGCATTTGCATTGCCTAGTAATAGCTTATTGCGGGAACCCTTCAATCAAGTGCTATTGCGAAAGACTTCGAGTCCCAGTTGGAACGAAGTGCTCGCCACGTACTTTGGCGAGAGTCAGCAACACTAGGTCGCTCTATCGCGTTCAAGGGATCTTCGAACTCAACGACGGATTACAGCAGTTCCTCGTTCGGTAAACCAGGCAACGTCGTGGCTGCTTTTCAAGCAATTTATGAATTGCGATTTTGGCGCTGAAGTATGAAGACAAGTGAATTCGATAGACAAGCCATAATTGACGGGTTATAGCCTTCGCGGTACCCAGCCGATGCGTCTCAGTCGGCCGGCCCGTGCGCGAGGGACGAATCAGCTCCCTCAAACCAGGAAGACTTTGGAATCGACGGACGAAGCTCAATTGAGTTTCCAGGCGTCGAGCCATGTCGTTTCAGTGCGTTTCATTCGATAGTCTTCGCGCAGCCGTTGGTCCATATCTTTCAAATGCCCGGCGCCGTAGAAAATCCCAATCTTCTTTTTGCCTGCTTTGATTTCACGATCAAGAATTTGAAACGCTTTGGCGTTGCGTTCGGTGATCAAGGTACTCTTGCCGTCTTCGCCCGAGAGCGCCGCCATTTGCCAGTCCATCTGCTCCATTTGCTCAGCGAAAGCTCGCCGAGCTCTCAGAGTGTCCCCCGACACCATAGCGGCCAACAGTTCCATATCGTTACTCTTGCCCGAGGACTGCATCGCGATACTGGCTCCCATGGAGCGCAGAAGCATTTTCAACACCCCTTCCTTACGAGAGTTCATGGAATCAAAAAACTCTTTGGGACTCATGTCCGCATGTACAAAATTTTTAGCCTGGTAGTCCACTTCATCGAGCTGGAAGGTCATGTCCAGGGCATCTTTCATACCAACCTGAATCGTACTGACCGGGCTGGCACCTCTTTCTTCGGGCAAGGGAACACCCGCATCGGGATCGGAAACCATCTCGTAGAGTAGTGCATCGAAGGTCGAGAACAGTTGATTGAGCTTCTGGTAGTACTCTGGATCGGCAATGTGCACCGCCCCGATCAGGGTCACTGTTACACCGTCGGTATCTCCAGGCTTGGCATACGTGGCCACGGCCGTCTGCAGTGCCAGTGGGCGCTCTCCCTCTTTGGAAACCCGCGCGAACTCGATAGGGTCCGAGTTCTCCTCTTTCTTCGGAGTTACCGCCGTGGGGGACACAGGCGGGGGCGTCTCGATTGCCGTGTTGGGCTCTGCGACGGCGACCTGCGCGTGCGCGGGGCCGCAACAGCAGGCGAGCAGGAGAGCAACGACTGAAAAGGTCAGTGGCCGTTTGGCAATTCGGTAGAACCTTGCCATGCTTCGTATCCTTTGTGAAACTTCTGACAGGCGTGAGTACAAGCTACAAAGTACTCTGTCGCTATTGGCGTCTTTTAGTATTGCTTGATGCGGGGCTACGCGCAGCCTCGAATCACGATTTCGGCGAATAAAGCAACTATCTCGCCCGAAATCCAGCCATTAATGCTCGTTAACGCGTGCAAGCCAACTTGGCGTAGCTTGCACCAGCGGTATTCTAGTGCCCGCAGCCCGGTTCAAGTATCGGGCGAAAGCCAGAAGGAACCTTTCCCGATTCCCAGTTGAGCGGCGGAGACCACCCCCCCATCCTGACTAGTCCCCCACATCTCCACTCCTCGGAGTCGGGTACGGGTCTGGCCGTGATCTGCCGCTCGCCTCAATAAGGAGCAAATTTAGTGAACCCACTGCAATATCGAGCCGTCCGAGAAAAGGTTGCAGAACTAGACTGCATCTTGGTTCGCCCCGAAAACTCCGCTGGTGAGCCGGTACCGCCGCGAGGGCTAGCGGTATTCTGCCATGGATTTGGCGCCGGAGGGGATGATTTGGTTGGGTTAGCAAGCGAGTTGCTCCAGATTGCAGCCCCCACTTCAGGCCTAGCTTTACTTTTCCCGTCGGCTCCGATCTCGTTAGAAGAGCAGGGGATGCCCGGCGCACGAGCTTGGTGGCTCCTTAGCCTTCAACGCTTGTTGAGTGCTATGGAAGAAGGCAGGTACGAGCAAATACGAGAAGAGGTACCGGAAGGGATTGAAGCATCGCGAGACATGCTGAGCGCCACGATCGCAACGTTGCTAGATCGCTATGCGATCGACGAGTCTCGGTTACTTTTGGGCGGTTTTTCGCAGGGAGCCATGTTGGCCGTTGAGACCGCCTGCTACGGACTAAAACGTCCTCCCGCACAGCTGTGCCTCTATTCAGGTGCATTAATCTGTGAAAAACAATGGAAGGCCCGAGCATCCCAGCTTGCTCGGACTCTTATCTTACAAAGTCACGGAAAACTCGACACGATCCTTCCTTTCCAGACCGGCTTATGGCTCCGCGAGATGCTCGAAGCCGCAGGCAGCACCGTCGACTTCATTGAGTTCAACGGACCACACACTATCCCTCAATCGGCCATCGAAAAGACGGCGCACATGCTTGCGCAATTGATCAATGATTAACGCATTCAAGTTGACTTCCCTCCCTCCATCCTTCCTCGCCTGTTAGCCCTATCCACAACACCTCTCACGGAAAGTCATCCCACCAGCGCCCGCGCCCCATTCCTCCTCAGGGACAGTGCACACTCCGCCCACTTGCTGCGGCGGGGACAGAGCAATTTCCGCCCTCTCAGCGGGGACAGAGCACTTTCTCAGCGTTAGGCTGGGGACAGTGCTTGCTTGGTGGTTGCGTCGGCAGGGACAGTTTCCGCAGGAGACAGTCCACACTTCTTATTCCGGAGACCACAGCTCGCAGACAGGGCACTGGAAAAGACAGACTATTGTCCAATCGCCACAGGCGATGTGCTCTGCGGAATTGCAATTTCCTCCTTTCTCGTCCGCCGCACTCGTCCCACGGTCCGAGAAAAGATTGCGTTCCACCTGCAAACGGTCAGATCGAACGAATCGCATAGCTCTCAAGCCGACTCTAGGGCTCTACGATAGAACTAGACCAGGGAATGTGGACTAGCCGAGCTGCCATTTCGCGTCGGAAAAGCCAATTGGCTAAATTGTCAGAAGCTCGCGAGTAGCGGCGGGTAGGTAGAATCGGCTGCGCCGCAGACGACTCCGGAATGCGTCGACGTGCTGAGGCTGACCAGCCACCAAACTGAAGAGAATGCCAAAACTTTTACTCAGCTCGCACCAAGCTGTTGGCTCCATTCCTAGACGCTGAAGCACTGAGGGTGCCGTTGCAGGCGTTGCTCCCCGTTTTCCTTTTACTATTTGCCGTGCTGTCCAATCGAGTAGCTCGACGTATTCGCTTGATGTCATCGACGTGAAGCCTTTATCACTACAGCGGTCGCGGCTCCGACTAGGCATCGCACCTAGCGAGTCTCTCAATTCGTCTATTTCAACTGGAGCTAGGCAGCGATCGGAACGTGACGGTTCGGTCTCCGAAGGGGTCTTGGGGGACCGACCTTTACCTTCCGGCGACTCCCGCGTAGCCACCAAACTAGTGCTAGGGGTTGTCGACGAAATCTTCCCAATCGGTGACTTGGCCTCCTGTGACAGTGATCGGATGCGTCGTTGTGCCGAGGTAAAATCACTTTCTTCAATAGTTTCAGCCAATGCGGCTCGAATGGGGTTCAAGTCGACGTAGACTGCAGCAGCCAAAATGGCCTGTTCATCGATCAGTCGCACTCCTCGAAAACGGCTTTGCCAAAAATGGCCTTCCACCCCGTCCTCGCGATTGGCCCGTTGCGCGATGCGCTGACACAGCAAACGCATCCACCAGGAAATATCGCTCAGCCGCCGACGAATTTCGTTGAGTCGTTCAGGATTGAGACGGATTGAATTCAATTCGCACTCCGAGGGCTCTGCGGCATGGCCAGACTTATCCTTCCGCACAGGGCAAAGCATCAACCACCGCCTAGCTACTTCTGCGTCCGTCCATGTCTCAACGACGTCAGGTCGCGACCTCAAAACCATGTGCATATGATTGCAAAGCAAGCTAAATGCGATTAGATCGATCCCAAAACTAGCAGCTGATCGAACAAGCTCGGCCTCGATCCAGCGTTTGCGATGGTCAAAGTTCTTGCCACTGACAGGATCCTCTCCCATCAGAAAGCACCTCCGTACCACACGATTCATGACATGTACTACTGCGATCTCGTCAGCGGCAAACACTTCGCTTCGTTTTGTCCGAGCCATCGTGGGGCCTCCACGCAAACCTGAAAACTAGTCGCTTCCAGTGGAGGACGTCGCTGCGGAACAAAACTTACAAACTATTCACGAATTTTTCTGATTCCCTCTCAACAACCGAATGCTCCACCACCCACATGCACTGCTCCCTAGAGCTCATGCAGGAATCGCAGAATGAGTCCAGGCCCGATTGCCACGATGAAGCCATCGCCACGGGCCACGCATGCGATTCAACATCCCTTCTCGCCTGACTCCCTATTGTATTGTTCCAGCGACGCTTGGCGTCCTGTCTGATTCCTAGTTAGGAGAAGTGAGTAACCGTGGTCGATCTTCGGTTGACAGAATTTTCGCGAGACAGGACAGCATTGGCGAATGCTCAAGCTGAGTCCCTTGGGTGCCGATTTTAGGCAGGCCTACTAACGGCGAGAATTCAGGCTAGTGAAGAATGAAAGAGCACGGTTCTGCTCTGCCTACAGTCGCATGGCTTCAATCCGCCATGCTTGGTGCGTTTGAGCACATGCTCTGTCCCCTGGGAGCTACCCACGGACGTGCAGTGTCCCCACGGACGACGCAGGGCCGCTGTGCACTGTCCCCACGGACGGTGCACTGTCCCCGCGGACGCCCACCGTCCCCGCGGCCGCCGGGGAGGGAGATGGCCGGATGGGCTGTGTCCCTGGGAGGGAGGGGCGTGCTTGCTTGGAGCAATCGAGGGGAATTATTTGCTGGGCAAGGAAGAGGATGGGAAGAGGATGGGACGTTGAGGCAAGGCAAAGGTACGGAGAGGTGAGGAGGCCGCAATGACCGATGCAACTAGATGCGAGGGGTAGCCCCCGCATCGCCGAGGTATCGCGAATAGGCCGGATCTCCCTTTTCGAATTCACAACCTTTGAAGTTTTGCTGAATGGCATACCATCAAAGGCTGCAAATTTCACGGCAAGACGTCTGATCACAGCCTACGGCTAACCGCTATTTGGGGCGCAGAGGATTCGGAAATCCGGACCGATCTGCCGTCCTCTGGCCACGCAATTCGCTCACTTCGCCATTATCAAGCTCTAGCCTCTTCTCCTCACTCTTCTCATCTTCGGCCTCAGATTGCTTTCCAGACTGAGCCGCCAACTCCGTGACCGCGGAGGTTGGAGACAACGAAACCGGGTCCGCCGCCGGAGGAAGAGCTGCGGGCAACACGTCTACCGCTTGAAGTCCATCGTCCAACTTTGCTGTCAGTTCCTGCGATTCCTTCCTCAACAGAACAATGGGTTCGTCGTCAGCCGCTGGAATCGCCTGCAATGCGGCGATAGCCGGATTGCGATCCGAGGGACTCGACTCAGGTTCAGCGTGAGTTACGACGTGGGATCCATCCGATTCCTGCAAGCCGTAGATCGACACGGCACCAGACTTCATGAATCGCTGAGTGGTCGCCAATTCCGTGAGGGGCATGAGCATCATTTCACCGCTCCGATGATTGGCCACAATGCGATTGGCACGCTCGCCCACGACGATCACCTTCCCGTCAGAGTGCTCCTCCAGGAAGCGAGCGACACGGTGCCATGTCTCAGGCTGCAACTCATTCCCATTGACTTCGACAATCTCGTGTCCGAGGTAGTGCACCCAACTGGGCTCCATTCCCCCGATACTCAGCCAGTGTTCAGTGGGCTGGTCCGCGTTCACTTCGGCCAACATCCGCAGATCGGTGCGATAGGTATCAATCGATTTGGCACCGTAGCCGAATAAAATAACTTGAAACGCAGCAGCTCCCATCAGCCAAGCGGCTGGCACGCGATTGGTTTGCTGTTTGTATTCCCACAGCAAACCGAGTATTCCCACACTCGCCAACACGGCGCCACAGACGCTGGCCCGCGCCAGTAATGGCATCGATTCGTGGGAGCTGAGCACTAGGATGACACCAAAAATGCCAACCCCCAACACGATCGTTAGCGAGTAGGCAAGCAATCGGAGCGAGCGACTCGGGAGTGCCCAACCACTTTCAAACTGCCGCCAATACCCGCCAATGACCAAAGCCGCTCCGGCGTAGCAGGGCGTTATATAGCTTGGGAGCTTCGTGCTCGCGATCGAAAACGCGACGATGTACACCGACACCCAGGCAGCGGAGAGGATAATCATCTGGCGAGGCACCACCCCTTCGCGACTTGCCTTGCGGCACCACAGCAGAATCGGAATGAACCACAACGACCAAGGAAATGTGCCGACGAGGAATGCCAAGGGGTAGAACAGGAGGAACCCATTGTGCCCCTCCATGGAACTCACGGCCCGTCCCACGTTATGCTCCAGAAAGAAGCCCTGCAGGAAAGCCCCGTTCGTTTCGACTCCCACGGCATAGTACCAAGGAGCGGCTACGAGTAGCATGATCAGAAAGCCAGGTATCGCCTTGAGAGCCCAAATGGCTTGCAAGCACTTCCAGGGTCGAAAGGCGTGCCAGGCCTCCGATACGGAATGAATCAAGAAATGGACCCAATTGGGGCGATTCAGTGACATGACATCTAAGCCCGACACCTCGCGATCGCGGACTTCGCAACGTCGGCAGGCCAACCACCAAGCATGGACGACGGCCATTGGCAAAATGAAGCCTACGGGGCCCTTGGCCAGCACCGCGAGCCCCAGCATGGCGTAACCGGCGATGGCGGGCAACCAACGGGTGGGGACAACACGTCCGCTGGAGTAGGGAGCCGAGGGAGCCAAACTACCGATGACTAAGAATGCGATCCCAAGAGTGCTAAATGCAATGAGACAACTATCCGGTGTAGCCGCTCTTCCCGCCATGACGAAGAAGAGGCAAGTCGCCAGAGCACCAGCTGCCCAGAACCCTTCCTGGCTAATGCCAGTGGAGCGGCCAGAGAGCCGACTGCCTAACACGGCAATTGTGAACACCGTCAATAGCGCGCAGAGTGCTGAAGGAAATCGCGCGGTAAATTCCGATTCACCGAGTGACAGGTAACTGAGCATTTGCCCCCAATAGAGGAGAACTGGCTTGTGCGTCCTAAGCTCGCCGTTGAAAGTCGGTACAATCCAATCCCCACGCTCAAGCATCTCATGGCTGGCTCTAGAATTGCGAGGTTCGTCGCGATCCCAAAGTCGCGCGCCTCCCAATTCTACAAAAAAGACGCTGCATACGACCAAGGCCAGCAGACTCATACGTCGAAACGACACATGCGACATAGCGAAATGCCCGAAAGAGTGAGTGAAAGCCCAACGCATGTCTGAAATCGGCGCCATTGCAATTGCTGGCATCCGCGAGATCGCGACAATGGTTTTTGCGGGCTCAGTAGTGAACGAGATACGGATAAGCCCGAACGTTATTAAAATTCAGTACTTCCCAGCAAGAGGAATCCACGCGTGAGCAATGCCGGCCAACCCCGTTTTTCTGGCGAAGGCTTCTTGCTGGCATGCCAAGAAATGCAGCCTGAAGCACAAGTGGCTAGGCAGCCCACGCCTCCTACCTCTCCCCGCCGAATGCGCCGCATCGCACTCTGGCTGGCCATTGCCACCGTTTTTTCCACCTTTTGGGCCGGTGTCGGCGCTTGGGTTCCCACCGCACCTATTATGCATGCATTGGATTCCGGGTCCCTCATGCCCATTCGCCAAGCTCTGCTGGCCAATTGGTGGGAAGGCTTGCAATTCTCTCTGGGCCTAATGGCAATTCTGGTCGCCCACGAATTGGGGCATTACGTGTTAACGCTCGTCTACCGCGTCCCCAGCACTCCACCGCTGTTTATCCCATTCCCATTTCTATCTCCCATTGGAACGATGGGGGCGGTGATCATGATGCAGAGCGGGACGGCCGACCGCAAGCAAATCTTTGACATAGGATTGGCCGGCCCCCTGGCGGGCCTAGTCGTAGCATTACCCGTTTTGATTCTAGGCATCGTCTGGGCAGATCCTGTACCGCTGGCACCTGATGAAGCACTGGTCATGGGGCAACCGCTGCTCATCCAATGGCTTGCAGGCTGGCTCATGCCGGATAAAGCCTCGGAGTTCGTGAGCATGGCCAACACTCAGGCCAGCCCCCTGCTGATGGCCGGCTGGGTTGGTCTGCTAGTCACAGGGCTGAATATGATGCCTCTCGGCCAATTGGACGGTGGCCATGTGGCCTTCGGACTGCTGGGTCCCAAATCGTACTGGGTGGCCATCGCCGCCTTTTCTGCAGCGCTCGGATACATGCTGTATTCTCAAATCATGATTTTCTCCTTAATGCTCGTCCTCGTGCTTCTGATGGGACTTCGCCACCCCCCCAGCAGCGATGACACGCGAGCTCTGGGGATCCCGAGGCAGATCATTGGTTGGCTGTCGCTCGTATTACCCTTGCTCTGCATTCCTGCCAATCCGCTGTCGCCGATCTAGAGAGTACGGCAAATGCTGCTCCTCTATACCCGCTACTGCCTAAGGACAGTTTTCTGCCGCAAGCCGGGCATTCCACGCCAAAGTTGGAACGCCAATCGAGGATTTAGGCTAAATCGTTGAACCTTGGCCAATGTTACCCCCTCTCTGCTTGTGGCTCGAATCATTCCGTATCGTGGTTGGCGAGTCGCTTAAAATCGCAAGCCATTTGGCTCACTCAAGGAGTAGTGAAGGGCCCACACCGAATCAGGCTAGCCAGCAAAAATTTTCAGCAAACCCGAAAACGGTGGAGCAGACCACTCGCTCAATCAAGACCAACATCGATCGACAAGCTATAATTGGACAGAGTCGAGATCACTTAGCGCCGAGTTGTAAACAGAACGGAGACCACCCCCTACAGTGCAAGAACATCAAAGATCGCAGAGTGTATCGCGGGAGCGCTGCGTACTTGCCCGCCTGATTAGCCCTAGTGATGCTTTCACCGAGAACCCCTTGGATGAAATCACAGGCTTAGCGGAATCTGCTGGTACGGCAGTACTTGGCGGAGTTGTCCAGCGGCGTGAGACGCCAGCCCCCAAGACTTTTCTGGGCAAAGGCAAAGTGAGCGAACTGCGTCAGATGGTCGAGCTGCATTCAGCCGATGTCGTCATCTTCGACAATAATCTATCGCCCAGCCAAACGCGCAACTTGGAGAAGGAAACGGGCACGAAGGTTATCGATCGCACCGAGTTGATCCTTGACATCTTTGCCTCCAATGCGCGGACCCGAGAGGCTCGACTGGCCGTGGAACTCGCGCAACTCGAATACTCCCTCCCGCGGCTTAAGAGGTTGTGGACCCACCTTTCACGACAGACGATGGGCGTGGGTATGCGGGGCCCGGGAGAAAAGCAGTTGGAAGTGGACCGCCGCTTGGTCGAAAAGCGAATTCACGAACTGAAGCAGGACCTTTCCAAAGTCGAGAAACGCAAGGAACGCGAGGTTGCGGGGCGTCGCGATTTCCTCACGGTGTCTCTTGTCGGATACACCAATGCCGGCAAGAGCACGCTCATGAACGTCTTGACTGAAGCGGACGTGGAAGCGGTTGACAAATTGTTTGCCACCCTCGACACCCGGACCCGTCGGTGGACCTTACCAAGTTGGGGGCCAGTTCTGCTCAGCGATACCGTCGGTTTCATTCGCGATCTTCCGCATAATTTGGTGGCGAGTTTCCGAGCGACACTCGAGGAAGCGCGCGAAGCGGATCTGCTATTGCACGTGGCAGATGCTAGCAATCCTGCAGTCTTCGACCAAATCTCAGCCGTATATGGCGTGTTGCATGAGTTGGGTATCGATGAGAAACAAACCTTGCTGGTCATCAACAAAATCGATGTCCCCGGTGCGGCCGAACGCATGCAAGCGGTTCAAAATCGCTACCCCCATTCGGTAGGCATTAGTGCCAAGAGCCAACTGGGGCTGGATAGTTTTGCCAAAAAAGTTAGTCAAGCGTTGAGCGAAGGTTTTGTCACGCTCAGCATTCGACTCGATGTGGCTGACGGAAAGACCATGGCGTGGCTGGCTAAGGCGGGTGAAGTCGTCAGCAAGCAGTTCCATGACGATCACGTCGAAATCCACGCTCGCATGCCAGTGCGGCATGCGGGAAAACTGGCGCGGGAAGGACACCAATTCGAAGTCCTACGCGGGCGATTGCCCGATCCCAAACCCGAGGTAGAAACCTGGGAAGAACGACTGCCAACAACAGGCAGCATTTTGCCGACGACTGAATCCAGCGAATTGGAGAATCCGGTGCAATCCTGCTCGAACACGCGCACCGAGGAGTAAGGGGCCGCGTCAGCTATGGAAATGTTTGCGTTTCTGCAGCAGGCGGTCGTCTAAGCCTCCGGATTTAGACGGCTTGTTGACCGAAGGGCGTCTCCAGTCCTTACGCGGAGGAAACTCCCCGAATCGTCCCACTGCGGCGTTCTCCCTTGTCCCCGCAGCAAGTTACAATAGCAACCAGCCGTCACGCCGCAGGTAACTCTTGCAACAATCCATAGGGCTACCGTTCCAGCACTTGGGCAACGCTCCGCATGTATTGCAGCAACCGCTTACGGATCCCAAGTGGCTTGCTGGCTGAACGGACGGTGTGCTTCCTCAACAGGAATCGTCCTCACGGCCCCTGTCTTCCGCTTACAATCAGAAAACCTACGCTGAGAGATAGCAGGCCGTTGGGTCTGCAAGCGAGCCATTCCTCAATTCCACTGGTCAGCCGATAACACGCGGCAAAGTGGGCTGTGACAGAGCCCTAGTCCTTAAACAAGCGTACTCCACTTGCTTGGCGGAGCATTTGCGCATAAAAAAACTCGAAATATCCTGCAGTTTGTTGGTCTTTTTTCACCAGCCCAACAAGCCGCTCGCTAACCACGATGGAGATTTCGAGTGAAGACGATTAAAGCAGATTTGATTCGAAAACGCAAACGACGTATCAAGAACAGGTTACAGAATTCGGCTGCTCACGATCGCGGACACCCCATGCTCAAAGGGGACAAGATTGCGTATGAGCTGGCACAAAAAGCAGGCGGGACCGCCTACGGGGGCGTCGCCGCCATCCATCGATTCGCAAAGAAGATCGGACTGCCGAAACGGATCGACGATGCCTTGCACTTGTTCAAAATCCATCGCCCCTATCATGAATCCGATCATGTTTTGAATTTGGCTTATAACGCGCTCTGCGGAGGAACTTGCTTGGAGGACATTGAACTGCGCCGCAACGATGAGTCATTTCTCGATTCGATCGGAGCCGAAAGGATCCCCGATCCAACCACCGCAGGAGACTTCTGTCGCCGATTCGATCCCTATCATATTAATCGTTTGCAAGATGCCTTCGATCAAGTTCGCTTGGATATCTGGCAACAACAAGACAATGCGTTCTTCGATCAAGCGACCATCGAGATGGATGGCACGATCGTCGAAACAACCGGTCAGTGCAAAGAGGGAATGGACATCAGCTACAAAGGCATCTGGGGTTACCATCCGTTGGTGATAACGTTGGCCGAAACGGGCGAAGCTTTACGCCTGGTCAACCGTAGCGGCAATCGTCCCAGCCAAGAAGGCGCAGCCGAGCAAGCCGACACGGCGATCTCGCTTTGTCGCCAGGCAGGCTTTCGCCGAATCGTTCTGCGAGGCGACACCGCGTTCACTCAAACGATTCATCTGGACCGCTGGCACCGGGCAGGCGTGAAGTTCACCTTTGGCATGAAGGCCTACCCGGGACTCGTCGATATCGCGGAAAACGTGCAAATTGACGCTTGGAAGCAGTTGCCTCGCTCGCCCAAATACGCCCCGAATACACCTGACCGAGACCGTCCTGAGAACGTGAAAGAACAGATTGTCCAGCTGCGTGGCTACCCCAACAAGCGTCTGACTTCAGAGTGGGTCACCGAGGTTCCTTACAGCCCCACCGATTGCAAAGAGACCTACCGCTTAGTGATCCTTTGCAAAGAACTAGAAGTCACCAAGCAGGGTCGATTGTTCGACGACTGTCTGTACTTCTTCTACCTGACCAACGAAGCGGGCGATGTGCTCAGCACCAATGACGTTGTGTATGCCAGCAACGATCGCTGTGACCAAGAGAACATCTTGGCTCAGTTAAATCAGTGCCGGGCGCTCCACGCGCCGGTGGACAACCTGGAATCGAATTGGGCTTACATGGTGATGACGGCCCTGTCGTGGAACTTGAAAGCGTGGATCGGATTGAGCGTTCCGATAAACGGACGCTGGCGTGAGCAACACAAGCAAGAAGGTCGGGCTGTGATCCGCATGGAGTTCAAACAATTCGTAGAACAGTTCGTGCGACTTCCGGCACAGATCGTTCGCAGTGGACGGCAGTTGGTGGTCCGTCTGTTGTCATGGAGCGAATCTCTGCATGTGTTCAATCGCTGGGTTCGCTTCGCGCTTGAGTGAGTGCCGAAATCACGAAGCTGAGGTATGTAAGCCTCAGTACCGCCGCCAGCCTCAAACCGCCCGCAGGGCACCTGACCGACCGATGCCTGAAATTCACGACCGAAAAATCCCCCGCTGGTCCCGCCAGCAGATCGCCGCTGCGCCTCCACCAACTGCCCAAAACACATCCGGCATATACTTATTTAAGGCCTAGTGCTTCGTTGATGCATGAATTAAGTTAGCGTGCCCCGCAGGAGACACGCGCCACTGGCGCTGCCCTCGGCAAAGGGCCTTCGTCAACGGCACTGCACATGTCCGCCGAAGTCACCATACGACACAGAACTCCCACTAACATTGAAGCGCAGCATGGCCGCCAACGCTAACGCCCCGTCGACGGCAACGTCATCTTCCCCAGCTGTCAGCGAGAACGCTGTTCCCCCCATGCCCGCTAGGCAAGAATACGAAACTAGCTTGCAGCAGGCCCGAACGGCGATTGCTCAGTTGCAAGCCCAGCAGTCGCAGATGGTATGGATCCGCACCGTGATCTTTATGATTGGACTCCTCTTTTTCATCCTCGGCTGGATGGATGAGGGACTGCGTCTGGTGCTCTTTAGCCTGGCGGCACTCACTGCGATTGCATTCCTGATCGCCATTGTTCGCCATGAACATCTGCGACTCAAACGGATCGAGCACGACTCCGATGCTGCTCTGTTTACGCATCTTCTAGCGAGATTGGATCGCAACTGGGGGGCGGTGCCGTCGCATCAGTTGCTCTCGGAATTTTCGGATATTGCGTTTGCGGATGATTTAGACGTAGCGGGGCCGGCGAGCCTACTATCGCTGCTGTCGCTCGCCGGCACCAAGCCCGGACGCCGCACTCTGCAAGCCTGGGTGGTTGCCCCCACGACTTGGCCGGAGGTCAAGGCGCGACAACACGCGGTGCAGCACCTGAGAGACTCGCGTCCACTGCGATTGTCCATCCTAAGAACGGTGCAAGCGAGTAGCGACGGAACAGAAGATGTTTATGGGCTGCCTCAGTGGGCAGCAACCCCTAGCTGGCTTCAGCAACATTCCCTTGCTTACGGACTTAGTTTTCTAGGACCAAGTATGGTGGTGTTGGGAATCCTGGTCGCCATCTGCGGGGCCATGGTCGACCAACCAACTCTACTGACCGTAGGAGGTGGGTTGCTCGGCGCAGGCTTCTTAACCAATCTGCTGGTTACGGTGTTTTGGGGTAGTTGGATCCATGGAATTTTCCAGCAGATTACCGGCCAACACCAAGCAGTCTATCGCTTCTCCGAGGTCTTCAGCTCCTTTGCCACCCTGCCTCCCGACGGAGGGTTGCTCGATCATATTCGACAGGTGGCCGTCGAGAACTCTAACTGCGCCCAACGCGGCTTCGCTAAACTCACCTGGCTTGTCCGGCTGGCCAATTTGCAACGCGATCCCATTCTCTACTTTGTCTATCTGGCATTGCAGCTCTTTGCCATGTGGGATTTTCGCATCCTTGGAATGCTTGAAAAGTGGAAGACGGAGTTCGGCGACGAAGTCCATGTTTGGTTCGAGGCCTTAGGAACCTGTGAGGCGTTGGTCAGTGGTGCAACTCTAGCTGATGAGTACCGCGAGTGGACCTACCCCGCCCCACCCGCCGACAGTCAAAACCTGCTGCTTGCAGAATCCTTAGGACACCCGCTTCTGCAGGACGCCGCACGCGTGCCGAACGATCTGGCACTCACGCGCTCGCACCCATTGCTATTGGTGACGGGGTCAAACATGGCGGGCAAAAGCACGTTCATGCGGTCGGTCGGCGTCAATCTCCTCTTGGCTCGCACCGGCAGTCCAGTCTGCGCGAATCGATTAGAGACACCACTCTACAGTTTGGCGTCCAGCATTCGAGTTCGAGACAGTCTTAAGGATGGCGTTTCGTTCTTCATGGCCGAACTGCAGCGGCTCAAGGAAGTGGTTGACGAAGCGGAACAACACTCCCACTCCGATGGTCCACCAATACTGTTCTTATTGGATGAAGTCCTGCAGGGCACGAATTCCCGCGAGCGTCAAATTGCGGTAGCTTCGGTGGTGGAAAAGCTGATCGGTTTCGGCGCTACCGGATTCCTCTCGACTCACGACCTCGATCTGGCGTCAGCACCCGAAGTGCGTCAGGTTAGCCAAATTGTTCATTTCCGCGAATACTTTGAGAACCGCAATGGCAAGGAAGTCATGCGATTTGACTACAAGATGAAGCCAGGGCCAACCCCTACCACTAACGCCCTGAAGCTATTGAGCCTAGTTGGCTTGGCACCGTCAGATTCCGCTTGAGCCAATTCCAGGAGCCAATTCCTGGGACGCTCGGGCGATCCGCCAAGTCCGTCACCCCGAATGCGCACTGAGCATTCGTTGGAGGTCTTGGTCGGACGTCCACAATTGAGAGAGATCCAATTCACTCAAACGAGCCGCACCGCACCGCTGCATCGACTGACTGACGCTCAACAACTGCCTTCCTAGCATCTGCTCCAAGTCGTGCAGAGGGGCGACTTCTGCTTGGTTCGCCACCGCGATACCACTCAACATGCCACTTCCCATCGCCACGTTGCCGCGAGATTTCGTCGGCTTGGGCAACAGTGTTTCGATCAACGGGTCGATGGCAACACAGGATGCCCCGAGTGCGATTAGCTTGGCGACCGCATCCATACTGCGTAGTGGTAGATCGACAAAAATCGGCAAGCCATCCAGTCGATTCTCCTTGCACGCTCGCCTGGCTAGTAGCAAACCTTGAAGATGCAATCTGGTGAAAACGCCAGCCCCGGCTTCGAGAGTCAGAAAATCGACTCCGGCATCCAAGGCGGCTTGGACATCATCGCGCTGCGCCTCCAGCGGTAGACCAACGCCGATGGGGACCTCACCTCCACTCGCGCACCGGACGGCGCTGACAAAAGAAGCGAGTCGGTTGCGACCAACTTCGGAAGACCACCCCCACCGGCCAGTAGCCCGCTCGCGCATTATCAGTTCGAAGGCATCTGCAGTATGTATTTCCGTCGGATCGAGAGGTTCGTTGATGAACTGCTGGGCAAACCGCAGGGGGATGGAGGCGGTGGGCAGCGACTCCAGCTCCGCAACGGGACTGTAGACGGGCAGTCGCTGCTTGCACAGCAAGCTACAAAAGGAACGCCAGTGTGGCCCCAATTGCCGCGAGCTTGTATTTCGAACGATCAATGGACTCGGAAGCAACAGGCTACGTTTCCCAGCCTGGCATTTCAAGTCGATCGCCATACTTTGGGCATTCCCGTTGGGAACGGGAGCAAGCGGCGTTAAAGCACCTTGCAGGATATAGATTGAATCCAAAATCGATGTTGCGGTACTGACCATTTGCTTCAAACTCCCTTGGCGCGGAAGGCTTTAAAATCTTTACCATCGCTTTTGATGCCAGCCCGAGCCAACAACAAGCTCAACCGCAAGGCATCCGCATCCTTCAAACGCACGCCACGCACACACTCCGCGATGGATTTCACTTCACCACGAACGTAGATCACACCGCCTTGCATCCCTAGGCCCAATTCATCGCCAGCACCGTTGCCCAAGACCAGAGTTCCGCTTTGCATCGCAACTCCCGCTCGATTTCCAACCGTACTACGCACGAATACATCAGCACCGCGCAACCCTAGTCCACAGCTGCCACCAGCTTTTCCGAGGACGAAAATAAACCCTCCCGCTGCGTACGCTCCCAAGGACTCCCCAGCGGCGCCTTGAACGGAAATCGCTCCCGACAGCATCGAATGCCCACAGCAATCGCCAACATTTCCACTAATCTTGTAACTTGCTTCAGCGGAGAGCAGGCCGACAAAATCTCCCACAGTCCCTTCAATTTCCAAATTCAAGGGAAGTGTTGTTCCTGCGCCGACTGCGTTCAACTTGCGCTGTGGATCAGCTTGTAAAACGACATTCTGCTCGGCAACACATACACGCAGCCGCGCGGCCAAATCCTCGGACGTCATATTTTGCAATGAAATTTCATTGGAGAATTCACTACTGCTCACAACCAACTACCTATCTCTTTGAAAAATCTCACCAAACAATTCTCGCATTGTCTCTAACCAGGTCGGCAGGGCATGGTACTGCTCAACATACTGCTCCGCCAATTTGGCGCGTTGCGTACCAGATGCAGGATCTTCCAGGCAATCGATCATGCCATCTGCCAAAGTTCGCGGATTGGCAACCGGGACGCACACCCCTCGAGTATTCTGTCCCAACAACTCCCGCATCGAACCGCCCGCATCTGTCGAAAGAATTGGAGTTCCCAAAACCATGGCCTCCAAGGCCACGTTGGCCAGTCCCTCATACTCACTCGGAATACAGAGTAAGTCGGCGGACCGCAGTTGAGGATAAGGATTCTCCAAGTAGCCGCTAAAAAAGACGGAGGATTCCAGGTGTAGTTGCCGAGCGAGTGCTTCGAGCTTGGGGCGATCGGGTCCATCGCCCACCAGTTGAAGCTCGATGTTGTAGCCCTGCTCACGGACCAGTGAAACCGCTCGGAGCGCCTCCTGCTGTCCCTTTTCAGCAGACAAGCGGCCCACGACGAGTACTCGGAAAGGGGTTGCAGTCGAATGAATCTTGGGAGCCGGAAGCAAGCCCGGTTCGCTGGCTGCGGCAGGGGGCCCAGGACTCGCCTGTTGACTTGAGAGTCTAATCCCCTCAATATCCACGGGGCTCGGGATGACGCGGATTGCCTCGCGGTCGAGCCGATAGTATTCAGCGGCATCGATAGCTACGGTATTGCTAACCGCAACGGCAACGGCCCTTGGGTCGGCATAGGCCCGGCGCAATAGTCGACGCTTGAGCCAATGAAAATGCTCGGGACTGCTGGCGAAATCGCGGCTAGGAGGACTCACAATCACCGAGACGCGTGGCACTCCAGCGCTTCGACAAGCGGGGGCCGTCACAAGAGTCATATGAAAAGTACGATCGTAGACCAGGTCAATTTGAGCGTCCGCCAGCGTCTGCTTCAAATGCGCAACTTGGCGACGGTGGATTCCACCCGGCCAGAATCGCGTCTTCTCCGAAATGTCTTCCCAGAAACTGGTGACAGGAATCCGCGTTGGAATACGATCTAGATACACCCCACGCCGATAATGCAAGTAGAGATGCGATTCGAATTGCGGTGGTTCAAGTTGGGTTAACAGTTGCCATAGCTGTCTTTCACTGCCGCCACCATCGAGCGAACCACTACATCCCAATACACGCATGCTTACCCGGTCCCTACTCCGATTCCAACTTGGCACGCAATCGCTTGAGTTGTTGCCCGGCCCATGGTTTATCGCCATAGAGGAGCTCGAGATCTTGGAAATAGGTTTGCAGTCGTTCGGGAGAGAGTGATTTCTCTGCCGATTGAATCAGATTGGCAAGCTGTGTGGCTGCCTGCGGTAATTCAGCCCCCCCGACGGGCAATTGGACACGAGCGGCGTACTCCGCCAATTCGACCAATCGCGCCTCATGCGCCGGTAGGTTGGCAACTTGCCCGAAGATCGACAAAAAGGCAGCTAGCTTCTCCTGCCCGACTTCGAAGCTTTCCATCCTGGCGGTCATGCATTCGAGGAACCCTTGTTCGGCGGCCGACAATTCCTCGGCTCCCCCATTGCGTGAGGCGCGTCGTCTGAGGACTCGGGTCAAGCGCACGAGTTCCGATTCGTCGATCAGCGCCTGCACTTCGGAACTACGTTCATCGCCAGCAAAACGGCTTACAAACTCTTCCATTTCGGTGCGCATTTCGATGAGCTGGGCATCATCACCAGATTCAGCTGCAACGAGGATTTGTCCATAGAGTTCGTCTGCGGATCTCGGTTGCAACATCCACACCAGGAATCCAAGGCTTCCGAACAGCAACACGATCATCCCGCCAATCGATCCCCACTGTAGCCAATCGGCCCTCGAATCTTCGACCTCCTCCTCGATGCCAAATTTGAAATCGCGCGGCTGCGCCTCTTCAACGGGAGTGTAGTGGGTTGGCCCGCCGCTGGCGGGCGGTTCCTCGAGCAGCTCTTGCGATTCGAACTCGCCAGTAAACTCACTCTCCTGTACCGAATTTTTGGCGTCGCCTAGCGAGGTTGGAGGTGACTTGGCAATCGACGGAACGGAGAAATCCGCGGGAGCCAGCATGGTTTGTTGCTCATGAGTCTCCAAGGGGATTTCGCTAGACGGCGATAGAACCTCTGCACCGGACGCGGCATCCTCCCCTCCCACGGCTGTGACGCGCAAATCGCGATCGTCCATATCCGAGAGATCTAAGGATGTTAAGTGAGTCCCGATAGCAGTCTTCCCTCCTGCGGGATCCGGCTCAGTCGGGCTGGCTAGACTCGCTTGGGTGGAGTCTTTCAGGCCCCCTGAGGAACGCATTTTTTTCAATCCCTGCTGAAGTGCTTTGAGGCGGTTGCCCAGCACTAACGCGTTGGGGGGCCGTTTCGAAGGCGACTTCTCAAGCAATTCATGGATTAACTCGACTAGTTCTGGAGGGACTCCAGCGACACGTTCTGCCAGGTTGGGAGGTGGGTTGTAACGCACCGCATAGAGGACTTCAGGCACACTCTTTCCACCAAAGGGAGCCCGACCACACAGCAGCGCATAAAGCACGCCACCCAAACTGTAGAGGTCACTACGAACGGTTACGATCTTGCCTTCGGCCTGTTCAGGAGGCATGTAATCGGCGGTGCCAATTACCGATCCGACCGCAGTCATCTCGGAAAGCCCGAAGAGTTTGGAGATTCCGAAATCGGCAAGCTTCACGTGCCCACTTTTAGTAAGCAACAGATTCGCAGGCTTCAAATCCCGATGGATGATGCCCCAATCGTGCGCATGCTTCAAGGCCGCAGAAGTCTCGATTCCGATTTGCAGCACCTGCTCCCAGGGTAGCTGTCCACTCTGTCGCAAGTGATCGTGCAGAGAGACTCCGTCCACATACTCCATCGTATAGAACAACATTCCACGCTCTTCGCCAGCGCCTGCGAAACGCACAATATTGGGATGGCTTAGACTATGGAGCGTCGTGATCTCGGCGTGGAAACGACGGCGAAAGCGTGCCGAATTTGCAACAGCAGCAGCGATCACTTTGATCGCCATCACCTTGCCACTCCGGTTGTGGACCCCCTTATAGACAGTCCCCATCCCTCCCCGCCCTAAAATGCGCTCAACATGATAGGGACCAAGGTACTCAAATTCGGGCTGATTCATTGAACTTAGGGTCCCACGCGCAGAAAATCGATGCGAATTCCAACCGTGCGTTAGGAGGAGGAGGGCACGGCTGGAAATTGAAACAGTGCAGGTTTAATTCAGTTTAAACTAAACCTGCACTTCTCGCATTGAATCGCGGTAAGCCAAATGGCCCGAGAGAATCCGGCAAGCGGAAATTCAGCGACGCCTTAGCCACGCTTGGGGAAGAGCGGACCGCCATATACGGCTGTCGAACCAAGTTCTTCTTCGATACGCAGGAGCTGGTTGTACTTCGCCATGCGATCGCTACGCGAAGCTGACCCCGTCTTGATCTGCCCCGTCGACAGGCCCACAGCTAAATCGGCAATGAAGGAATCTTCCGTTTCACCGCTGCGGTGACTGGAAATCGAAGTAAACCCGTTGCGGGAAGCGAGCTGGATGGCTTCGATCGTTTCAGTCAACGTGCCAATCTGATTGACCTTGATCAGAATGCTGTTGGCAATGCCTTCATCGATGCCACGACGCAGGCGGTCCACATTCGTAACGAATAGATCATCGCCGACCAGTTGAACCTTGTTACCAAGCTTTTCAGTCAACAGCTTCCAGGTATCCCAATCGTCTTCGGAACATCCATCTTCGATCGAGCAAATGGGATACTTCGCAACCCAATCGGCCAGGAAGTCGACCATGTCCGATCCCGACAGCTTCTTGCCATCAATGTTGTAGACCTTAGCCTTTGAATCATAGAACTCCGTAGCGGCGACATCCAAAGCGATGAAGATCTGCTTGCCCGCTTCATAACCAGCCTGGTCAATCGCTTCCATGATCAGGTCGAGAGCTTCCTGGTTGCTCCCCAAGTCGGGCGCGAACCCGCCTTCATCTCCAACGGCGGTATTCAACTTGCGGCTGCTGAGCACCTTCTTGAGATTGTGGAAGATCTCCACGCCAGCCCGCAGCGCGTCACTGAAGTTGTCAAAGCCCAGGGGCATGACCATAAATTCCTGGACATCGACCGAATTATCAGCGTGTTGACCACCATTAACAATATTCATCATCGGCGCTGGCAAGATGTGTGCCCCCGCTCCACCCAAATATCGGTAAAGGGGAAGCTGAGTGCAGACGGCGGCAGCCTTCGCCACAGCCAAAGATGCCCCCAGAATAGCGTTAGCTCCCAAACGCTTCTTGTTGGGAGTACCATCGAGCTCGATCATGACCCCATCCACTTCTCGCTGCATGACTGCATCGAGACCGATCAACGCGTCGGCGATCTCACCATTGACATGATTTACAGCCTGAGTAACGCTCTTGCCCATGTAGATCGACTTGTCGCCATCTCGCTGCTCCCAAGCCTCATGCGCACCCGTACTAGCTCCACTAGGAACCGCGGCGCGGCCGATGGAGCCGTCCATCAATTCCACTTCGACTTCAACCGTTGGATTTCCGCGGCTGTCAAGAATTTGGCGACCGTGTACGGATTGGATGATGCTCATTTTTCGCTCGTGCTTTCTTCTTGTTTTGGGGACTGCCAATTCAACGATTGGGCCTCTATTGTGCCGAAAGCAGCCTAAAGCACCAGTCCTGCAAAGGATGGAATTTATCCATTACCGCGATCTTCATCGAGCCGCTTACGACCCACCCTAGAGAGGGAGTGCGAACCGAAAGTTACTCTGGAACGTAATCCACGATGCAATTTCTCGTTGGAAGGGACGAATGCTGAGGTAGGCCAGCCGAGAGTTCTAGCCGTCGCCTACCTTAAAAATTACCCCGCTCACGTATAGTATGAGTAACCACAGTTAGTATGAGTAACCACAGTTTCCAATTGTTTTCTGTTTGAGCGGGCGTCTATGTTTTCCGGTTTGATCGAAGCGAAACCCACCGTATTGCGAATCGTCCCAGAAACAGGCGGAATTCGCTTAGTGTTGCAGCGCCCCGAGAGTTTCGAAGATCTCAGCATGGGGGCTAGCATTGCGGTCCAAGGTTGTTGTCTAACCATTGTTGCTTTTTCGAGCACGGAGATGGAGTTCCAAGCCGGAGAAGAAACGCTCTCCAAGACAACTCTGCGCCACTTTCAGCCTGGAGATGAAGTAAACTGTGAACGGGCGTTGGCGTTGGGAGACCGACTGGGGGGGCACTTGGTGACAGGCCATGTGGATGGCACGGGGAAACTTCGCAGCCGTAGCGACGAAGCCGAGTGGTCCGACATGGTCTTTGAATCCCCCCCCGAACTCTTGAGACAGATGGCTTCGAAGGCCTCCATCACTGTCGATGGGGTGAGTTTAACTCTTGTTGACGTCACCGCAGAGACATTTTCAGTTGCCCTCATCCCTCACACCCTTCAAGAAACCAGCTTGGGCAGCTTGGCTTGTGGCAGTAGGGTCAATCTAGAAACGGATTTGCTGGCCAAGTATGTTCAGCGACAACTTCAATTCACTATGCAGGGCAATTCGCTCAATTAAACAATGTCGGAACGTCAAACACTTAGCTACCTACAGCAGCGCTTCGCGTCGTCTCGGATTCAACCGCAGACACGTTTTGGCCAAAATTTCTTGATCGATCTCAACTTGGTTAACCTCATCGCCTCGACGGCTGAGCTGGGGCCACGAGATGTGGTCCTGGAAGTTGGCACCGGCATGGGCTCGCTAACGACCATCATGGCAGCCGAGGCGGGGCATGTTGTCACGGTGGAAATCGACCACTACCTAGCCCCCCTAGCTCGTGAGGAGTTTGAAACGCTGGATAACGTGACCCTCTTGGAACAAGACGCGTTGAAGAGCAAGAACAAGTTGCACCCTCAAGTGATCGAGACGCTACGGGAAAAGGTTGCACAAATTCCCGGTGGCCGCATTAAACTGGTAGCCAATCTACCGTACAACGTCGCCACACCGATCATTTCCAATTTGCTCGACATGGACCCGTGGCCGGTGCGGATGGTAACGACCATCCAGCGAGAATTGGCAGAGCGGATCGTAGCGCGTCCGCGAACAAAGGATTACAGCGCCTTGACCGTCTGGATCCAGGCGCAGTGTCAAGCAGAGATTGTGCGGATCATGCCGCCCAGCGTATTTTGGCCACCGCCGAAGGTCGAATCTGCCATCCTGGATATCCGGCCCCAAAAAGTCATGCGGAAGCGGATCGTCGACCCCGCTCATTTCCATAGCTTGGTGCGTGGCATTTTCATCCACCGACGCAAATTTCTACGATCGGCACTATTCAGTGCCGTCAAAGATGTGCTCACCAAGCCGGAGGTCGATCAAGTACTAGCGCAGATGGAACTCGATGCGAACACTCGTGCCGAACAGCTGACGCCGCAACAATTGCTCGATCTAACCGATCTCGTGCGGCTCATGGCTGCCGAGAAAGCATCGACGCCAACCGTCGAGGATCGGTAGCCCAATGAGTAGTGATCTTCCGTCCAAAAACCTGAATGCCATAGGTCCCTCCCTAGGGGATTCCATCGGTGCGTACCGCATTGAACGGAAACTGGGAAGTGGCGGCATGGCAGAGGTCTTTTACGGAGTGCACGCAGAACTCAATCGGCCGGCCGCGATTAAGGTTTTAAGGGCATCGCTGGCCGCCGACGAAGTTCATCTACAGCGTTTCATGCTCGAGGCACGTGCCGCTGCCGCCTTGATCCATCCCAACATCGTCCAGGTCTACGATGTCGGCAAGGACGGGCAATACCGCTATATTGCCCAGGAATACATTCCCGGAAGCAATTTGCGACAGTACATTTCAAGCCCAGACGCTGCTTCGGGCAGCAAGCCTCTGCCGGTACAGACCTTGATCCGCGAAACGGTCGAGCTCGGTTTGGATGGAACCGGTGTCTCAACGGCCGCTCCGCGTGCGGTGGACTCACCGAATCCCGAAGTGCCCAGTTCTCCGCTTTCGGCCGTCACCGATCGGCAGCTCCCCATTACCGAAACGCTGAGCATCCTTCTGCAGGTTTTGGCCGCGCTCAGCAAGTCGGCTGCCAGCGGGATTGTGCATCGTGACATCAAGCCTGAAAACATCATGCTGACGATCGACGGCGAAGTGAAAGTTGCCGATTTTGGACTCGCGCGAGTTCTGCTGGGCGACGATCCGCAGCTAACCCGAGCGGGCACCACACTCGGTACTCCCATGTACATGAGCCCTGAACAAATTCAGGAGGGAGTCGTCGACGTGCGGAGCGATTTGTATTCGCTGGGGGTGACTCTGTACCATATGCTTTGCGGTCGTCCACCGTTCCTCGGTGAGACTCCACTGGCGCTGGCCATGCAACACGTCCAAGCTCCCTTGCCCGACATTCGTCAATGGCGCACCGAGCTTCCCGAATCCCTCGTGACACTCGTCGAACGACTATTAGCCAAGTCGCCGCAAGACCGCTTCAGCAGTCCCATGGAGACGCTCGAGTTCCTGCGTCAACATCGCAACGGGGACTTGGCGGTTTACTGGCCAGAACAAACAGTGCCATTGCCTGGCGCCGCGGTGCGTTCGGGGACCGGGCCCATGCAAGCGACCATGCAACTCGAAGCTCGGCTGCGCAAGAAGCGCAGGAGCCTCGCCGGGCTCGTGGGCATGACATTATTGGGCCTTGTCGCAGTCACGGGCTCCTTTGGCGTAGGCGCGGCTCTCGCTTATAAGCAAACCAACCTGTTTGACACCACTGCGGACGATAACCTGCCAGAAATCGATCCCAAGGGAAGTCCCGCAGAGCAGTACAACGCTGCGCTATTAAGCCCTGATAAGAACGCAGCCCTGTTTTTGGCGGTAGGACGCTACTTTCCCCCCAGCGAGAATGACATTAATCTCTATTGGGGAAGTCTCGCTTCCTTGCAATTGGCGCGCATCTATAGCCAAGCGCCGAACACCCGCCCCCAAGCCATCGAATTGCTCCGGGACATCACCGAGGAACCCAAAAATGTGGATGTCATACGCGCGCTGGCTTGGCTAGAGCTGGCTGAAATCGAACTGGGCCAAGACAAGTCGAAAGAAGCACAGCAAGCGATCCAAGAAGCGCGACGCATCGAACAGGGAGGCGGAGTTGGACGCCGACGAATGCGGGAGCTTCTCAGCGGCTGCATCCAAGTCATGTCACCGGAGCTGCAAGCGCTATGGACGCCGCAGTAATTCGAGGCGGCTTGGTAGGGATACTTTTTCTTTAGCACTGCGGATTCAGCAGGGCGGATTCAGCACGGCTTGGGTTCTCGGAGCATGCTTGGCAATCGAACGAGCGTTTCCACCGCCATGGCGTCAAGCTCTTCGTCTAATGTTGGCCGTGTTGAATGATGGCGGCTCGCCTGTAGACACGCGTCGCGCGATTTACGGCGTTTCCCCGTCCCCACTACAATTCGTCAATCAACACAGGGTTGTGCTTGCTCGACCTACGAAACCACCACGCCTCTCGCGTACGAGCCCAACAACTCCAAACGGAGTGTCTGCTGCTTGAGCTTCTCTAGCACTTGCGCAATAGCCGGGGTGTCGCGGTGTCCCTCGAGCTCCACGAAAAACAAATATTCGTTGGGGCAATTGGGGAGCGGAAAGGACTCGATCCACGTCAGATTCACCTCGGCCATCTGAAACGTGACCATGGCGTCAGCCAGCGCTCCGGGGCGATGCTCCAACTGAAACATCAGCGAGGTTTTGTCGCGACCGGTGGGAGGGCTGGGGCGATTCCCGATGATGGCAAAGCGAGTCACATTGTCTTTTTGGTCTTCGACGTTTGCCTCGATGACTCGCAGCCCGTGGTGCACTCCCGCTTCGCGACTGGCAATGGCAGCCACTCCCGGTTCGGTTGCGGCGGTTGCAGCGGCGGTCGCCGTACTGGAAACTTCCACCAGTCGCGCCTCGGGAAGATGCTCTGCCAGCCAGCGTCGGCATTGCGACAGAGCCTGCGGCTTGCTGTGCACCTCATGGATCTCCGTCCTGGCACAGCGTCCGAGCAAGAAGTGGTGAATCGGCAGCAAGACCTCGCCACAAATTTCCACCGGCATCTTGGCAAACATGCCCAGCGTATCAACCACGCGTCCGTCGGTGCTATTTTCGATCGGAACGACCCCCAGTCCGGCATGCCCTCCGGCCACCTCCGCGAAGGCGCCGGAAATGGTCGCTACCGGCACAAAGTCAGCTCCCAAGCCGAAGAACTTGACTGCGGCGAGGTAGCTGTAGCTGTAAATCGGCCCCAGGAAGGCAATCTGTTGGCATGGACGAGTCCCATGCACGCACAGATTGTCGCCATGCATCAACCATTCCATCAGGCGCTTCGGGGAAACGTGGCTAACAGGCCCAACCTCTTCGGCCAATTCCCGCAAGCTTTCGATTTGCGGCAACACGACTCCCGGATTGTCTAACTGCCGTTGGCGACAGATCTCCATCCGCTCGGTGAGCAATTGGAGCAAACGTTGATCGAGCTCCAAGAGAGCGTCGTCCGCAGTGCCATGGGGATGAGGACGATCAGAAGAAGTGTTCATAGCGCGAGTGTGGAGCGGGGCAGGGGGGAGATAACGGATACACGACTCGAACCAGCGGAGAGGACTCCGAGGATCAGGCAGTGACAACAGGACAAAAGTGCGGAGATAAGTATAGTCGCCTAGCTGGTACTGGCTGAGCCCTGGGCACCTAGATTTTCGCCGGCAGGCCCCATGCAAGTCGGCGAGCTGTCAATTTGGCACTTAGCGACGTGTGCGGATAGGTCACTATCCTGCCTCAATTCCCTCAGCAAGACGCCAGCTTGTCGGCGCGCGGACTCCGCTGCGGACATTTTAGGATTGGACCGATTGGCTCCCAGAAAGATCGAGCCTAGGAGGTCAATCGCAAAACTTTGCAGCACAACAATCGCATTTTGGCACAGCGATTGCAGTTGCTAGACATTGACTCAATCGTAGCAAAATCGGCACAGCGGCCGAACGGCAGTAATACGCACACAAATGATAAGACCGCTGAGCACTCTTGCTGGTGGTTGCTCTATCGAATTTAGGAATTTGGAAGGAGAACGCAAAGTGGCTCAAGGCGAAAAAATTATCGGTATCGACCTCGGCACAACCAACTCGGTGGTTGCCGTCATGGAAGGCTCCGAAGTCAAGGTAATCCCCAATGCTGAAGGGAACCGCCTGACACCGAGCGTCGTTGCCTACACAGACAAGGATGACGTCATCGTCGGTGAACCGGCACGGCGTCAAGCGGTAACGAACCCCAAGCGTACGGTCTACTCGGCTAAGCGTTTCATGGGACGACGGCATGCGGAGGTACACTCCGAAGAAAAGATCGTTCCCTACGAAATCGTCGGTGGCGAGAGCGAATATGTCAAAATTGGCATTGGCGACAAGCAACTCACCCCGCAAGAGATCTCAGCGACAATCCTGCGAAAGCTCAAGGAAGCCGCTGAAGCCTACTTGGGACACCGCGTTAGCAAAGCGGTCGTGACCGTACCGGCGTATTTTAATGACGCTCAGCGTCAAGCGACTAAGGATGCCGGACAAATTGCTGGTCTGGAAGTAGCCCGGATCATCAATGAACCAACTGCGGCCGCATTGGCCTACGGCCTCGACAAAGAGCGTGACCACAAGATCATCGTCTTTGACTTGGGTGGAGGAACCTTCGACGTTTCCATCTTGGAAGTCGCTGCAACTGGAGATGGAGATCAGCAAAGCAAAGTCTTTGAAGTGATTTCGACCAGTGGAGACACGCACCTTGGCGGAGACGATTTCGACGAGGCGTTGGTGACCTACGTAGCGGGCGAGTTCAAGCGGGACCACGGCATCGACCTGCGTAGCGAACCGATGTCGCTGCAACGTCTCCAAGAAGCTTGCGAAAAGGCCAAGAAGGAACTCAGTTCTGTTCCCGAAACCGATCTCAACCTTCCGTTTATCACCGCGGACGCAAGCGGCCCTAAGCACTTGCAGATGAAGATCACGCGCGCTAAGTTCGAAGAGCTCATCGACGCTCTCATCCTACGTTGCAAGAAGCCTGTCCTACAGGCGCTCGAAGACGCCAAGATGAAGCCTGGCGATATCGATGAAATCGTACTGGTGGGCGGTTCCACTCGCGTCCCCAAGGTGCGGGAAATCGTCAAAGAGATTTTTGGCAAAGAACCTCACCAAGGGGTCAACCCCGACGAAGTCGTAGCGATTGGTGCTGCCATCCAAGGCTCCGTCTTGGCGGGCGATCGCAAGGACGTATTGCTGCTCGACGTCACCCCACTAACCCTGGGCATCGAAACAGAGGGAGGCGTCATGACCCCGCTCATCGAGCGCAACACGACGATTCCAGCAGAACGCAAAAATACGTTCTCCACTGCCGCTGATAATCAAACGGCCGTAACGGTACGGGTCTCCCAAGGCGAACGAAAGATGGCGGCACAAAACCGCTTGCTGGGCGAATTCAACCTTGAGGGCATCCCACCGGCTCCCCGCGGAGTTCCTCAGATCGAAGTCAAATTCGACATCGATCAAAACGGTATTTTGAGCGTCTCGGCTCGGGATTTGGGGTCGGGTAAAGAAGCCTCTGTCCGCATCGAACAATCTTCAGGCCTGAGTAAGGAGGAGATTGAAAACATGCAACGTGATGCCGAGGTAAATGCTGAAGAGGATCGTCGCCTATTCGAACTGGCCGAGTCTCGCAATAAGGCACAGCATTTGGTGTATCAGCTTGAAAAGCAGATTAAGGAAAATGAGGACAAACTGACCGATGGCGACCGAGAGCCTATGAATGCCGCGATCGAAAAGGTCAACAAGGCAGTCGCTGGCGAAGATGCCGAGGCAATCAAGTCCGCCACCAGCGAACTCGAACAGGCCGCCCAAGCGTTCAGCAAGACTCTCTACGAAAAAGCTGGAGCCGCAGCAGCAACCGGTGGAGCACCAGAAGCTGGAGGAGAGAACCAGTCCTCTGGAGACGACGATGCAATCGATGCAGAATTCGAAGTTAAAAAGGATTAGGTTTTAAAACGATCCTCTTAATTCACTTAAAATCTCCCATGGGGTGCCTTCTTGGCACCCCATTTTCATTAGTAGTTAGTGCAACACTTAATCGCCATTTTGGCACCCACCGTTTGAAAGGAAATCGCCATGAGTTTTCGCTTCGACAAATTGACAGTCAAGAGCCAAGAAGCCATTGCAGCAGCTCAGGCGCAGGCGACCGAACTGGGCAATCCAGATTTGGACAGCCTCCATGTCCTTGAAACGCTACTTCGAGACCAAGAGGGCATCGTCGTCCCCATCCTGAAGAAATTGGGGGTCAATGTCGAACAACTACATTCACTAGTGAATCAAGAAGTGGGGCGTTTGCCAAAGGTCAGCGGCGGGCGTGAGCCGCAATTGGCCGAGGGACTTCGCAAGACCCTAGATGCGGCTGCCAAATCAGCTCAAACGCTCAAGGATGAGTACGTCAGCACCGAACACCTCTTGCTTGGTTTGGTAACAACTCCCGGCAAAGCCAAGGACATGTTGCAACTGCTGGGTGTCGGCGAAGCGGACGTTCAGAAGGCATTGCAAGCGCTCCGTGGAAGTAGCCATGTGACCGATCAGAATCCCGAAGGCAAATTCAATGCGCTTGAGAAGTACGGTATCGATCTGATCCAACAAGCGATGGAAAACAAGATCGATCCCGTCATTGGCCGCGACGAGGAGATCCGTCGCGTCATTCAAGTTCTATCGCGACGCACCAAGAACAATCCCGTTCTGATTGGCGAGCCCGGTGTGGGCAAGACCGCAATTGTCGAGGGACTGGCACTCCGCATCGTACAGGGAGACGTGCCTCAAAGCCTGAAGAACAAGTCAATCGTGGCTCTGGACCTGGGTGCCCTTGTGGCCGGAACTAAGTTTCGTGGTGAGTTCGAAGAGCGGCTTAAAGCGGTGATTCGCGAGGTTAAGGATGCCGATGGCTCCGTGATCTTGTTCATCGACGAATTGCATACCGTGATCGGTGCCGGCGCAGCCGAGGGAGGGAGCGACGCGGCCAATCTGCTCAAGCCCGAGCTGGCTCGCGGCGGCCTGCGATGCATTGGCGCCACGACCCTGGACGAATACCGCAAGTACATCGAAAAGGACGCCGCGCTCGAACGGCGTTTCCAACCGGTATACGTGGGCGAGCCGACGGTAGAAAGCACCGTACAAATCCTGCGAGGCCTGAAGTCCAGGTATGAATCGCACCACGGGATTAAGATTCGGGATTCAGCCTTGGTCGCTGCCGCCAATCTTTCCAACCGCTACATCACCGATCGATTCCTGCCCGACAAGGCTATCGACTTGATCGACGAAGCCGCCAGCCGGCTAGCGATGGAGCGCGAAAGTGTGCCCGCAGAAATCGATGCCGTTCAGAGACGCCTGCGCCAGCTTGAATTGGCTCAACGGCAACTCGTCGAAGAATCCGATGAAGGCACCGAGCGGCAGCTCGAACAAATTGAAAGTGAGATGGAGCAACTCCAACACACGTTAGCCAACTTGCGCGAGCAATGGGATGCAGAGAAGCTCGGTCTCAATGACGTGCAATCGATCCGCAAGCAACTCGACCAAGTTGAACTCGAATTTCAGCAGCTTGAAACCACCATTCGTGAAAACCAATCTGCCGGTGGACAGGTTCCAGAGAACGATTACCAGCGTCTCTTTGAGCTCGACAAACAGCGTCAGAGTCTATCCAAGCAAATTGAGCGCGATGAACAGGATTCGGAAAAGCGACGGGATGACATTCAGCCATCCGACAAGCCCAAGTTGCTGCGAACCGAAGTGACTGCGGATGAAATTGCGGCAGTGGTGAGCAATTGGACCGGGGTGCCCGTGACACGCATGTTGGAAACCGAACGCGCCAAACTCCTGGTCATGGAAGATCGACTTCACCAGCGTCTCATCGGTCAGGATGCCGCAGTTGCAGCGGTGTCCAATGCGGTCCGCCGCAGTCGTAGCGGACTGCAAGATGCCGATCGTCCCATCGGTTCGTTCCTATTCTTAGGGCCTACCGGCGTCGGCAAAACCGAACTGTGCAAAGCCCTCGCAGAAATCATGTTTGATGATGAACAGGCGATGGTGCGCATCGACATGAGCGAATTCATGGAACGCCATTCGGTCAGCCGCTTGATTGGCGCGCCTCCCGGCTACGTCGGCTATGAAGACGGTGGCAAGCTGACCGAGGCGGTGCGTCGTCGCCCCTACTGCGTCATTCTCCTCGATGAAATGGAGAAAGCCCATCCCGACGTGTTCAACATCTTGCTTCAGGTGCTCGATGATGGACGCCTCACCGACGGGCAGGGCCGTACGGTAAATTTCTCGAACTGCGTTATTGTCATGACGAGCAACATCGGCAGCCAAATCATTCAAAAATTGACTGCCGAAAATGCCAGTGAAGACGAGCTGGCCGAAGCCATGCAAGATGCACTACGCTCACGCTTCCTGCCAGAGTTCCTGAACCGGATCGATGACACAATCATCTTCCATCCTTTGGGTGCAGGTCAAATTCACCGTATCGTAGAGCTTCAATTAGACGACTTGCGCAAGCAATTGGCTGACCGCGAGATCGAACTCGAAGTGACTCCAGCGGCCATCGCGCATATCGCCGAAGTGGGCTACGATCCGGCCTACGGAGCGCGTCCCCTGAAGCGCGTCATCCAACGAGAGGTGCAAAACCCGCTGGCGACCGAGCTTCTCAAAGGCACTGTCGCTGAAACGGGGCGAGTGCGCATTGACTGCGTGGATGGCCAATTGGGATTTGAAATCGAATCCACCGACTAAATCGGTGGTCTGGTATAGCATGTCCCACGGGACGCAAACAAGGGTAGCCACCCGTTGTGCGTCCCGCTCTGGGGCAATCCCCAAGCAGGCGTCTGCCATCCCTCGACGCGTTCCTCGGGCTTTACCGGGGAACGTGGTCTATTGGGGGCTACTGGGGGATCCACCTCTTCGCAACAAGTCCCCGCTCCTAGAACACTCGGCCTGGAAGCCTCCGGCTTACCACAGCTTTGCCACGGAGAACTGAGCGATAGCCCGATAGCGACACGCCACCAGCCGTCTTCATCTTCCCGTCTTCATCTTCCCGTCTTCATCTTCCCGTCTTCATCTTCCCGTCTTCATCTTCCCGTCTTCATCTTCCCGTCTCAAGCTTTCTGCGAAAGCGTTTGCCCGAATATGCAGCAGCAATGTGGAGGCAGGGAAACATATCTGGACGTAGCGAGGGAAGCTATAGAGCTGAGAGGGCAACGAACGTTGGGGTGCGTGCAAGCGAAGAGCTGCCGAACACCACTGGCCCATCAGTGCCACACGAGGCCAGTGGAAACAAACGAACGCGGCCAGACTCGCGCCTAGAACTTGTAGAGCAGCAGGGCAGAATAGTTGACGTCATTCGGCTTGGCACCATTGGGAGTGCTGTCATAGCGATCGACGGCGCCTAGTTTGAACGACAGGTTGCCGTCTTCGTCTAACAGGTACTCCCAAGCCAAATCGGAGACGAGTCGAAAGTTGCTGAAATTCTCCCACTCTGGGAAATAGTCGACTTTGAGGATGACTTTATTGCGTTGGGTGAGCTGGTGCTCGTAGTCGCCACCAAACAGAGCTTCTGGCACCCAGCTATTGTCTGGACCACCAAATTCTCGCGAAGCACCTGCACCGAATCGACTCGCCAGGGTCAGGTCCTCCGTTTGGATGAAGTTATAGCCCAGACCCGAGCTGATGTTGTAGCGGAGGTCAAAGGACTTAAATTCATCGTACTCCAGGCCGTTTTTCACGAAGTAGGTCCACTTGCTGTTGCCCAAATATCGTTCAAAGTCGACATACATCAATGCATTGTTTTGAGTCTCGGTGCCGCTCGCATTCGTCCGATTGTGCGAAATTCGAAAGTCAAAGTTGGTAAAATCTGTCTTGCGTTTGAGTCGCGCACCTGTCTGAAAACTCATCGATTCCGCATTGCCCGCGGAACCATTGATCCCGACTTCAGCACTATTCTTCCATCCATCCATGGGCCACCAGGTCCAGGGGACGTACCATGCAACTTGTCTCTCTGGAGCGAATCCGGACGAATCTTGCTCAAACACACTAGGCGTCCCGACGACTGACGGCCCAGCAGGACTCAAGGGTGGAGGGGGAGCCAGCAAACCGGGCGCTTCGGGAACACTGGGAAAGACCAATTCTCCTGGCTGGGAAGTGTAACGATTTTCCTGCGCGAGCAAATCGGAGGGCATCGCCAGCAGCAGCATGAGCCAGAGTGCAGCGTATGGGAAGATAAATCGTCTCATGCGAAGAAACCTAGGGTGAATCAAGGACAAAGCGTTCACTTCTAGGAAAATCGATCAGAATTCGCAAGTCCGATGTTTTTACTTGTTACGAACCACTAATCCATAATTGTATGGATCGGCTTCCACGACGGGAGTAATTCGCCGCGCCACTCGCAGTTTCGCACTTCGCGCACGTGGATTCACGTTAACTTCGTTTTCTGCTGCCTGGACGGGTCGGCGTGTGACGACTTCCAAACGAGGGTCTTCGCGAAACGCGTACTTGACCAAGCGATCTTCCAAGGAGTGAAAGCTGATGATCAACAGGTGCCCGCCCAACTCCAAACACTCGGGTAAGCGCTCTAAGGCGCGCTCCAAGATGCCCAATTCGTCATTGACCACGATTCGCAAGGCTTGAAAAGTACGGGTTGCCGGATCGACTCTTCCGTGACGTCGCCCACCGCGTGGAGAGGGGCGACTGCGCGGAACGCTGCTGTAGATGATGTCACGCAACGCATCTGCAGTTCGAATGGTTTCCTCACGTCGACGGTCTACGATACGTCGCGCAATCCGGCGACTGTAACGCTCTTCACCATACTGGTAAATAGTGTCTGCCAAGGTGGTTTCGTCCACTCGAGCCAGCCACTCCCACGCAGGCTCTCCACTGGTCGGATCAAATCGCATGTCCAACTCGCCTTCGGTCTGAAAGCTGAAGCCGCGATCTCGATCTGCCAATTGATCGCTGCTCAGGCCCAGATCCAACAGAATGCCATGCACTTTGGCTCCGCCGAGCTCATTGAGCACTTCGGGCAGGTCATCGTAGGAGGCATGCCGCGCGACAACGTTATCCCCCAGCGTTCCGGCGAGCGCTTCGATGACTGCTGGATCACGATCCACGGCCAGAACCTGCCCGGTTTCCCCTACCCGCTGGGCAAGCAATCGACAATGCCCCCCGCCCCCTGCGGTGCCATCCGCCCAACGTTGCCCTGGAAGTGGATTTCCCAATTCAAGGATCTCCTTGGGCAAGACAGGTATGTGCACGGTAGCATTGGACATAGGATTTGAGTGCAGGTCAGAAGTAGATAGAAGCGGGGGAAGCTCCTCATTATCCTGCGATCACTCGACGAGCCAACTAGGGGTTCCCAGATTCGGGCATCCAGGGCTCGGAACCTTGCCGTAAGCCCCCCCTAACCCTTGGGCTGCCCCTCAGAGACGGCATCGACTGCCGCAGACGAGATGCTGTATCAGGTCGCGGAAACATCCATGTCTCCGCATATGACCCTCAACAGTGCACTGGACATGTCGTAGAAATGTCCAGCGCCCCACAACTTCTCCCGTTCCGTGGGAGAAAATGGTGAAACCCACGAGACCTTTTGAATTCGCCCCGTTTGTGGCTACTCAGCTAGTGGCCGCAAGCTGAATCAGGGTCTCACCATGTTGGTTCGCGATCTTCTCCAGCCCCAGGTCCAACGCCGTTTCCCCAGGGGTACAACCTTAACGTCAAAAACTATTTGTGAACGCACTAAGCCTGCGGCGAAACCGGATTCGCCACCTGAAACACATGCTCTGCCAATTCATCGTAAGACGGCTGAGTACTGCTCAGGAAGGCATCCCATTGATTCGCATCCCACAGTTCAATCCGATCACGCACTCCCACCACAACGACCTCCGCAGTCAAATCAGACAACTTGGCCAACTCTGGAGGAATACGCAACCTTCCTTGTTTATCAATTTCAGCGGGCTGAGCTTGGGCATAAAACAAGCGACTGAAGGCGCGAGTCTCTTTGGCGACCGGACTCAACTTACTCAAGGTGTTGCCAATTTGCTCAATCACCTCGGCAGTGTAGATCACCAAAGACCGGTCGGTGCCCGGTGCGATGAATAATCCTTTTTTATCCGGAAACCCCAACGCATCTCGCAGTTGTTTGGGAATAGCTAGCCGCAGCTTGTCGTCCAACGATCTGCGGTAACTCCCCGTCAACAACATAATTTGCGTAGGCTCTACGTTTAAGTAGCTTTGAAGTGCGGGAGGATTCCCCACACCGTTTCACTGTCAAACTCCTCCTGAGTCCCCACTCTCCTCCATTGCGTCCCACTGAGCCCCAAGGATATCGATCTATGGGTCCAAGTCAAGCTGGAGAGGCTCGGATTTAGGTAGCTTTTGAACGTAGGTCTAATAGCAGTGCGGACTTCCGACTTCCAACATTATTTCACTAGGCCGACGCTCGCACCCCCTGCACGAACTGGGTGCATTCTACAAGCCAGAAGAGCCAGCCCTGCGCGGTGGAACGTGGTGAAGTTGGGGGTTTTTCTTACTTGACCCCAAGCTCGCTAAAGCTGTAATGTCCGCGTTATCTCGCGATGCGCATGGAAAGCGTTGCTTGAGCCGGGACGTGAAAACTCCGGGTCAAGTTTTGCCGGGACGCAAGTTCAAACTGGGATGCAGGGAATTTCGGATGCTCGAAAAACAAGAATTGCCTCATGTGGGTCAACCAGCGACTTGCAATCGTAGGGCTGCACTGCGTTTACTGCTTCTCGGCCTACCGTTGAGCGCAGGCTGTTTTTCGCCTTGGTTTGCCCATAAAGAACCGGTATCCGATTCACAGCTACAACGCGATCGCATCAAGGAGTCGCTGACCAATGCGACACGCCCGCACCTCGTGCGGGAGATCGGTTTTGAACGCGATTTGACGGGTGCCCCATTGCAGAACGTCGGACTCGTCACCTCCCTGTTGGGGACCGGTGGAAAGGTCAAAGCCAGCGCACCTCGCGAGAAGATGCTGGATTTCATGCGTCGCAACGATACCGAGAACCCCAATACGCTCTTGGACGATCCCAATACCGCCATGGTGGTCGCATCAGTGGTGGCTCCCCCGGCGGCCCGCAAGGGGGAAGTCTTGGATGTGATCGTTCAAAGCTCGACACACGCCGAAGCAAGCTCGCTAGAACGCGGCTGGTTGCTCGACACACCTCTCCTGGAGATGAAGAGGCTGGGCGGGCAAGTTCGCGAGAGCTTCAAGCACGCGAGCGCATCAGGCCAGATCATCACGGTGGCGGAAATCACGGGCAGTACCGAGCCAGCGGATCAAACGCGGGGCACGATCATCGGTGGAGCCCGCATGCTGAAGGGGCGCGAGCTGGGAATTGGCATCGAACCGGAGTTTGCAGATGCTATCACCATGGCGGCCATCCTGCCGGCGATTCAAACCCGTTTTACGATCTTCAACGGCCGCAAGCAGACTGGCATCGCTACGCCCACGGAGGACAGCCACATTAGTTTGGAATTGCCCAAACGCTACGAATTAGACGCCTACCACTTCATCAACGTGGTGTTAAGCGTCGGCTTCAATGAGTCCCCCGAAGAGCGCGCCGCGCGGATCCAGACACTCCGTCGCCAGATGATCGAACCCACCACGGTCCGTCAAGCAGCCTGGCAGCTCGAGGCCATCGGCGAAGAGGCCAAGGAGATTTTGGCCGAAACCGTTGCCCACCCCAATCCCGAAATTCGCTTCTACTCGGCGCATGCCTTGGCCTACTTGGACGATCGCCGCGCTATCGCTCCGCTGTCGCAACTCTGCCTGGAGCAACCTGCCTTTCGCGCCATGAGTCTAACCGGCTTGACCGTCATCGACCATTTCGATGCCGAGGAAGCCTTGCGCCAGCTACTGCACGTGGCCGATGCGGAAACTCGGTATGGCGCGGTGCGTGCGTTGCGTTATCGAGACGCACGCGATCCCCAAGTTACCGCGCAAGCGATCGAACAAACGGGGCAGATACTGGACATCCCATCGGAAGGCCCACCGCTGGTCGCAGTCAGCTTGTCGCGCGTGCCCGAGATTGCCTTCTTCGGGGCCCCCCCTCAGCTCACCTTGCCTGAGTTCGAGTACGTGAACCCACGAATGATGATTCGTCGCGAACCCACGGGCGGGTTTTCAGTCAATCATTTCGAGCCGGGCAAGGCTGATCGCAGTACCAAAGTGTCTGCCGATCTCCGTAGCTTGCTGATCGGTATTGCCGAGGTGGGAGGAACCTACGGCGATTGGGTCAGCATCATTCGAAAGTGCCGAGACAGCGGCTACATGGCGGAACCGGTGGCCATGAATCCCATCGCCGATGCGGGCCGCTCGTACAATCGCGTCACGAGCGCTACGCTCGAACCTGGTGAAAAGCTGTATGACGACACGTTCATCTACACGCCACCGTCTACCGAAGAGGACCGCCAATCATCCAAGGACAAGACTTGGTACAACCCGTTTTCTTGGTAATGCTCCTCAGCCGCCTCCTGACAACGTCATCTCGATTTCTCGCGATGCTTCGGAAATTGCATGCTCAGCGCACTAGAACTAGCCGGCTTCAAGAGTTTTGCTGATAAAACTCGCTTCGATTTTCCCGAAGGGATCACGGTCATCGTGGGCCCCAACGGATCGGGGAAGTCGAATGTAGTCGATGCGATTAAATGGGTCCTTGGCGCCCAGAGTGCCAAGGCTCTCCGTGGCAAGGACATGATCGATGTCATTTTCAAGGGCTCGAGCTCCAGCGGTCGCAAGCCCTCAAACAGCGCCGAAGCCACCCTAGTCTTCGACAACTCCAAGCATCAGCTTCCAATGGATACCGAAGAGGTGCAAGTCACCCGTCGCGTGTACCGAAGCGGTGAAGGGGAATATCTGATCAACGGTCAACCGTGCCGCTTGAAGGATATCAAGGACCTGTTTCGTGGAACCGGTGTGGGCGTGGATGCCTACAGCTTGATCGAGCAGGGAAAAGTCGATCGAATGCTGCAGGCCTCGCCACGCGATCGCCGTGTCATTTTTGAAGAAGCTGCAGGCATCAGCCGCTTCAACGCAAAGAAAGCGGAAGCGGCCCGCCGACTCGTCCGCGTCGACCAAAATATGGTTCGACTCAAGGACATCGTGGACGAGGTCCACACGCGCCTCCGCTCGTTGCAAAATCAGGCCACGAAGGCTCAGCGATATCGTGAGATGACATCGCGATTGAATGAAATCCGCTTGCAACTCGGCTGGACCGAATACAGCAACCTGCGAGAAAAATTTGAATCCGCCTCCGCCAAGACGGAGCAGTTGGTCCTCGAAATCGAAGCCTACCAAAACGATCTTGAAGCAGCCCGCGACGGAGCCCAGCAGGCTGAAATGGAGCTGCATGCCGTCGCCCAGCGTTGCCAAGAGGTTGAGGGGCGGCTGCAAAGCACTCTGCAGCGAATTGCAGTCAGTCAGAACCAGCAACAAACGCTGCATCAACGGATCGAGGAAAATGTTGAGGAACAGAGTCGGCAAGCTTCCAAGCTGACGGTTCTGCGCTCGCGTGCCACAGCCTTGCAAAGCGAATTGCAAGTCTTGAGCGTCGAAGCCCAAACCGCTCAGAGTCAGTTCGAGCAAGCCAAGTCCCGCGCGCAAGCTGCGGAGGCGCATGCCACACATCTCCGACAAGAACTCGCCGCACGCACTGAGCGGCAAGATGCCCTGCGCGTCCAGCACGTTAATCTTTTGCGTGAAGTCTCAGATAAGACTGCCGAAGCGGCTCAACACAAGAATCTGCTGGGAGAGCTCTCGCAAGCGATCTCTGCCACCGAATTGCAAATCGCGGAAAATCAGGCAGCCGAACAGGCTGCTAGAAAAACGGCGGAACATGCTGCCTATCGCTTGAAGACCATCCATGAGCAGAATTCGAGTGCCTCAGAGGAACTGGCCGCCGCCCAGGCCGACTTGAAAGAAAACGAACTGCGTCTCTCAAGCCTGCAGGAACAAGCAGCTGTCTTGCAGGGACGCCTGGAAGGCGCGAGTGAACGACTCTCCATCCTAGAACAACTCCAACAGCATCTGGAAGGGGTCGACGCGGGCGCTCGCCACGTCTTAGATCTCGTCACGAAATCCGACGATCCGGCCTTCCAAACCGTACGTGGGCTGGTGGCTGATCTGATTGAAGTCGATGTCAATCTGGCTCCGCTAATAGACACCGGGCTAGGCAATTCGGCCAACTCACTCGTCCTCACTGACGGCCAACTCTTTCAAACAATACGCGATGGCAACCTCCAAGTTCCGGGACGGCTAAGTCTGATGCGACTCGATCGCCTTCCGTCTCGGCGGTACGGTGAAAAAATCCAGCTTGATGGTGTGCAGGGAGTGTTGGGACGAGCGGATCGGCTGGTCAAATGCAAACGCGATGTGCTGCCGCTCATACGCTATCTACTCGGCACGACCTGGCTGGTCGAAAACCTAGATGTGGCTCTGAGTTTGGGGCACTTTCGTGGTGCAGGCTTGCGTTTCGTAACCGCCTCTTGCGAATTGATCGAATCCGATGGCACTCTCACCATCGGGGCGTTGCAATCCACCACCGGCCTTGTCTCGCGACGCAGCGAGATTCAGAACGCCAAGGATGAAATTGTCGAGTGTCGCGCTCAATACCAACAGGCACAGGGGGAGATCGAGCGGGCTCACGGACGCATCCTCAAGCTGGCCCCCACCGTCAAGGCCATGGAAACCAAGGCTCGGGACCTCTCGCAGGAGTTTGCCAGACAGCAGGCAAGTGCCCAGAATGCAGTTGGCAAGCTGGATGACCTAGAGTCGCTCGCCAGCAAACTATCGCGGACGCTAACCGAATTTCAGGCCAAGCGTGCCGCAGTGGAACCGACCATCAATGAACTCTTACAGAATGTCGACACGGCTCAGCAGCAGATCCAGGAGATCGAACAGGAGCTGGCCGGACATCAGGATGCGGTACGCCTGCACGGTGAGGCTTTGGCCACGGCGACCGAAGAGCTCACAACCGCCAGAATCGAACTTGCTCGGTCAGAACAGAAGTTCGCATCCTCCAACTCAGTCTTCGAACAGACAGCTCGCAACCAGCGTGAACGGGCACAAGCCGTCCAGGAAGCGGTATCGGAGCTTGCCCGCTTGCGGCAGAAACAACTCGATTCCGAACTGAGCATCCTGGAACTCACCAGCCAATTGGCGCATGACTATTTACGCAGTGAAACGGAGGACAGTGAGCTGGACGGGCTAGCTACCGAGGCTGCCAGCCAACGAAGTCGACGTTCTGCGGCCGCCAAGAAACTCGACAACGTCACCCGCACGATCGACAAGCTATCCACTCAGCTGCAGACCAGTCGTACTGACGCCGAGCGTTGCTCGGAGTCGAGCGAACAGCTTCTCAAACGCTATGAAGAAGACTATCAAATCGATTTTGAGACGCTGAGTTCAGCAGAACTCATCGAAGACAAATCAGAGCACCAAGCAATGGATACGGAAGCCAGCAGGCTTCGACAAGACATTTCATCGGTGGGTGAAATCAACATGGCAGCCTTAGCCGAACTCGATGAACTGCAGAGTCGTTACGACTATCTGCATGGTCAATATCAAGATTTGACGGCCGCCAAAGAATCCTTGCAGCGTATCATCCAGAAGATCAACACCGATTCGCGGAAGATGTTCATGGAAACGCTTGAGATCATCCGAGTGAACTTTCAAAAACTGTATCGCAAATCCTTCGGTGGGGGAAATGCAGATATTGTGCTGGAAGCCGGCGAGGATGTGCTCGAGTGCGGCATCGACATCATCGCCACACCTCCTGGGAAGACGGCTCTTTCCAACTCGCTACTGAGTGGCGGTGAGAAGGCGCTTACTGCGGTGGCCTTGCTACTGGCGATTTTCCAGTATCGGCCCAGTCCATTCTGCGTGCTTGACGAAGTTGACGCCCCCTTTGACGAAGCCAACATTGGCCGCTTTGTAAGCGTTCTTACCGAGTTTCTGGATTGGACCAAGTTCATCATCGTAACCCACTCCAAGAAGACCATGACCGCCTCGACCACTCTCTACGGCGTTACCATGCAAGAATCGGGTGTGAGCAAACAGGTCGCAGTTCGCTTTGAAGACGTGAACGAAAAAGGAGAAATCATCAAGGACAAGCAGGGGAACCGCCGCGCTGCCTAGCGGTCTTCAACATGCCGCTGCCGACATGCTCTCTCACAGGGCTCCCACGTGCATCCATCGACGAAGGTCTCTTTGCGGAGTGCATTTCCCGCCTGCGACGACAAGGCAATTGGGAGTCGCCCCTCATGGTAGAACGAAAACCACTCTCAAATTGACGAGTCGCGGCGCAGTGGGTTGAGATTCAAACGCACTGCTAGCGGCCAGATTACAATTCTCGCCGAAGCCGCGCATGTTCAATTTTATCCAACGGGTAGAGCTTCCCGACACCCGAGCCTGGACAAATACGGCAGGTCTCGTTCCATGCTCTCTTGCTCTTCAGATTGGAATCCCAGAATGGCCACGTCTGGCACTGGATGGGACGCACCTCATAGACCAAGCAACCGCGTGTCTCGGGATCTAAAAAGATACAATCGCCATCGGGATACTCCACGAGACTCTCGCGTCCCTCGATCGAACGGACGAACTGATGCCGAAATTGACTCTCCTCCATCTCGAGTCTGTCCGCCATCGCTTTGACCTCGCGATTGTCGACCCACACGGCACCGGGTGCGCCGGAGCAGCAACCTCCGCATTGCGTACACTCAAAACTCAATCCATCCTTGTACCACGGATCTTTTGCCGCCACGATTCTACTCACCTTTTAAAATTCCTCGAAACGCGCGAAGCGCAACTGTAACTTCTTCCACGGTCGTGCTAGCGCCTGTGCTCAGCCGAAGCGTGCCCGAATTCGATGCAGCGTGCTGCTCTGCATGCACAAGTCCCTTGTGCACTAGTGCCGCACAATGCCACCCCGCGCGGACTTCGATTCCAAACGCATCATCCAGTACACTCGCCAAATCATGAACATCCCAGCCATCCACGGACAGACTCACCACGGGGATATAGCTGGCTGCAGGCGTGCCCAAACTCGCCGCCGCCACAGACCTGCCCAGCAAATGGACCTGCGGAAATTCCTGAAGGCCTTGCAGCAGCAGTTGATGCACGGCTTGCCATTGGTGAACTGCGGCGGGGGACTCGACGAAGTGTTCGGCAGCGACCGCCATCGACACGATCCCAGGCAGGTTCAGATTACCTACTTCTACCGCATTCGGCCAGTATTGCCCACCGCTCAGCGATTCGCTGGCTCGGCCTGTCCCCCCGAAAAGCAGCGGGCGGAACCCCGCCTGCAAGTCATGTCCAACATACAAAAATCCCGTTCCGTGCAACGCTCGCAGTCCCTTGTGCCCGGCGGCAGCCAACACATCAATGTTCATGGAGCGAACATCGATCGGCAGGTATCCCAAGGTTTGGGAGGCGTCGACCATGAACAAGGCTGCTGCGTCTTGCGCAACTTGACTCCAGGCCTCCAAATCCTGGACTGCGCCAGTTACATTCGAGGCATGCCCCAGGGCCACCAACCGGGTCTTAGGCGTGATGAAATCCCTAGCGGCCAATGGGTTGGCGATCCCGCGTTCATCAGTCGGAACGATGTCGACCGTAATCCCCAGCAACTCTTTCCAGTGGTGCAAGGGACGCAGCAAACTATTGTGTTCCATGGCGGTGGTCAGCACGTGATCGCCCGGCTTGAGAACGCCCCATAACCCTGCGTTTAAGGCGTGGGTACCACTGGTGCAAAGAGCGATCGAATCCAGAGAAGGAGCCCCAATCAAGCTTGCCAGGGCCTTGCGCGCTGCCTGCACCCAACGCTCCGCTTCGAGTGCACTGTGGTAGGCGCCGCGACCGGCTGTTGCTCCACAGCAACGCACATACCGCTCGGCTGCGGCCACTCCAGGCTCGAACTTCGGCCATGAGGTGGCGGCATGATCGAGGTAGACGCGAGCCCTGTTGGACTCAGGGTGATCTGCCATTGCCTAGCCCCCAATCTGATACATGGCGCGTTCGGGTGGGGTAAAGCCGGGAGTCCCGATTCCGTGGGCTTGATATTTAGCTCGCACACAATCTTGCATTAGCTTCCGAATTTGCTGCGCATCGAACGTCTCAGTACTTAGCCAGGGGGCCACATCCCACTCTTCTTTTCCAAACAGACAATTCCGCAACTTGCCTTCAGCCGTAAGACGCAGCCGGTCACACCCACTACAAAACGGAGCTGAAACGCTGTCAATAAACCCGACGCGCCCCGGTCCATTCTCGAATTCAAACTCTTGTGCTGGTTGGGTTAGATCGCGTGGCCCCACCGGTCGCAGAGCTCCCACATGTGTCGAGATCAACTCGCGCAACTCGGCGCCACTCACCATCCGAGCATCGGACCAAGTCCGCCCGCCATCCAAGGGCATGAACTCAATAAAGCGAATCACAATTGACCGCTCACGCGCGAAGCGAACCAATTCCAGTACATCCTGCAAATTGAGGTCACGCAAAACTAAGGAATTGATTTTCAATCCCAATGAGGGCACTTGGCAAGCAGCATCAATTCCCTCCAAAACCTGCTGCAGTCCGTCGCGGCGAGAAATGAGTTTAAAAGTCTCCGCCGAGAGGGTGTCGAGGCTAATATTCAACCGCTGCAAGCCGGCGGCTACCAGGGCCGGAAGTTGTTTGGGCAACAGCATTCCGTTGGTGGTCATGGCGATATCTTGAATCCCCTCGATCTCCGCCAGGCGAGCGATGAGCTGCTCCAGTCCGGGCCGCGTCAGGGGTTCTCCGCCAGTGATTCTCACCTTCTGAATACCAGCGGCTGCTGCCACCTCCACAAAACGCACAATTTGGTCGTAGGACAGCAAGCGGTCAGGAGCGGTGAACTGCACTCCCGTCTCGGGCATGCAATACTGACACCGGATATTGCACACGTCCGTAACGCTGATGCGCAGCGAGCGATGCACGCGTCCCCAACTGTCCTGGAGGGGGGCAGGGGGTGCCAGGAGTGCCTTACCCGCACCAGAATCTGAAGCATCGTTTTGTTTTAGGATCATCTCTGGGTACTTATTCAGGTGGAATTGGTAAAGGCTGTTCCTGAGGAGCGCATTTGCAATTCCCAGCAGTAGGATGAATCCATGTCGCTCCACTTTGCACGTAGTGCTCCTCTTTCCAAATGGGCACCTCATGCTTCAGCGTATCGATGAGCCACTGAGCTGCCTCAAATGCTTCGGAACGATGGGGGCTGCTGACAGCAACCGCTACGCTCGCCTCTTTAGGGGCGACTCTTCCCAAGCGATGCACGATCGTGACTTGCCGCAGTGGCCAACGCGTGCGCGCCTGCTGCTCCAATTCCTGCAACTGCTTCAGGGCCATTTCCTGGTACGCTTCGTACACCAACACCTCCGTCTCGACCCGCTGCCCGCTGGGCTCTGGCGTTTCGACTTCATCTGCCCCGTCGCTGGTCAAGCGTTCGGTCCACTGGCGGGTGGTCCCTACAAACAAGACTTCCGCCCCACACTCCGGATCCGTGATGGATTCCAGAACGCGATTCAGGTCGATTGGTAGCTCTGTTAACTCCACCATTAGATGGGCCTCACTTTCCTCTGTTCAAAGCAATCCACACTCATGGGTCTTCCCCTCTACCTTGGCAACCGATTCCCGCGGGCTTTCGCTTTCCGTCAACAATTCTCGTCTTGGGATCGCTCAGGATCGAGTGGGAAATGATGTGGGATAGAATTTCAAGCAATCATGCCAGCAAACTCAAGCGGGAAGTCTCTGCTGCGTATCGAATACGTCAGCTGCCTTCCGCTCATTCCCCTGCAATGCATCTCTTCCCCGGTTCATCTCATCTTCATCTTAGCTTAGCCACCACTAACCGGTGGAATCATCACCACCATCGCGTTGTTGTCCAACAAGTAATCCTCGTCGACAAAACAGGCTTGGACGGCCCATCGACTCTGTTCAGCTAGGCTCCGCAGTTTGGGGAAGCGTTCGACAAGCTGCCGCCTCACGTCACTCACGCTGGCGGGCTGTGTGAACTCCACCCAGATCTTCCGCTCTCCAACGATCGCTGCTGCTCCCGCGTAAAACTCGACTTCAATCGACACAGATTTGCACATTCTCCAAGCCTCTAGGGAACTTGCGGCGGGCTTCCCCCACCTGGCAAGTCGAAATTTCTTGACGCGACGGTGAATCACCGACGTTGTAAACTCAGTTCCCCAATCAGTTCACCAAATTGCCTTCGTTGCGGGACGAAAACCATGCTGCTAGTTGTGGCATCGTGCCATAGGCATAGGCCAGCACAGCCACCGGATGCACGGTTGGTTTGTCGGTTAGCAATTCCATCTGCAACTTGCAGGCGGTGCATTCCGTCGTCCCCATCTGAGCATGGGTTTCCTTCATGGTATTGACCAGCCCACGACCGATTCGCAAGCTGGTGCGCAAATTCTTACGCTGCAACCCGAACGTTCCCGCCATACCGCTACAGCCATGTTCAGCAAATTGAATTTGCAAACCCGGCACCAGCCTCATAAGGTTCAGCGCGGGAGAATCGGCATCGAGTACTTTGGCGTGGCAGGGCTGATGGTACACGATGCTCATATTCATGGGGCGAAAATCAAGTTCCAGTTGATTTTGCTTGTGCATTTGCCACAGGTAGCTACTCGCCTCGTAGGTATTTTTGGCGATGAGTTCGGTATCTTCGTTTTGGTAAAGATTGCGGTATTCTTCGATCAGACAGAGAGCAGCAGAGGGTTCTGTGGTAATGATATCGTAGCCCTGCCGCACCGCTTCCGACAGGACTTTGATATTCGTAAGTACCAGTTTCCGAGCCCGAGAGATGTCGCCGGCAGCAATCATGGCCATCCAGGATGGAGTTTGGTTGGTAGGAATGTAGACTTCGACATTTTGGTGCCGCATCACTTCCACCAGAGCTCGTCCCAACATCGGGTTGTGCCAATTCACATATTGATCGACAAAGTAGAGGACTTTTCGTCCCGCCGATCTTCCACTGCGATTTAGTTTTTCGCGTGCAGCCCAGCGCAGGAAAGTGCGTCGCGTCACTTTGGGCAGCTTCCGTTGGTGCGCGATGCCGAAGGTTTTTTCGAGCAACCACCGCATGGCTTTGTTGCCAAGCGCCCAGTTGGCTAGGCGTGGAAAGCGACTCCCTAGGGAAGCCAGCAAATCGACGCGGTTCAGCAAGCGGTCACTGAGCGGCAGGCCGTGGCTGGCCACGTGCTGCGCCTTTGCCTCTTGCACCAGCTTGGGAATATTGACCGATGCGGGGCACTCCAGCCGACATTGATGGCAATTGAAGCACAGATCGCTAATCTCTTTCAGCTCGCGGCTCTCCAGCAGCTCGGGCTCCAGCGAACCGGTCAACACGCCTCGCAGCAAGTTCGCCTTGGCTCTCGGAGAGGCCTCCTCTCCCTTATGGATGCGGAACATGGGGCACATCCGCTCCGCCACGGCACTCGTCCGACAACGTCCGCAACCATTGCAGGAGCGCGCGGTGTAACCGACCGAATCCCCTTGGCTCCAGTCGAGGATCACAGGCAGCTGCACCTGAGCGGACTCCACCTGCGTACCCTGCGTAGGCACGGGAAGTGTTTCGTCCCAGGCAATGCGATTCAAGTCCCCGGTTAACAGTTGCTCATCGACGGCTTGGGACGATCCCAGGCTGGCCGCGGCCGCTTCGAACGCGTTGCCCACTTGCAATGTTTCACCGCCAACGACGATCGAATTGGTACGCTGGCGAAACAGGGGGACGGGACGTAAGTTCTCATTGACCTTGGGAGGGGTGGGACTGAGAAATTTACCGGGATTGAGAATCCCAGTCGGATCGAAGACTTGCTTGATCTTACGGCACATCTCCAGTCGTGGACCGAGTTGCTTTTCCGCCCAGGCAGCGCGGCTAATTCCGAATGCTTGCTCTCCTGAGACGCACCCACCAATCTGCATCACCTTCTCATACAGCGTCTCACTGAGAGTCGCCAAGCGGATCTGATCTTTGGGACTGGCAAGATCGAGAAACGGTCGCACATCGAGCTGCCCATGCAATGCATGAGCAAACAGGGTAGCCGTCACGCGTTCCGCCTTCAGAACGTCTTGAACGGTCTTTAAAAACTCGGGGAGTCGTTTGGGTGGGACCGAGATGTCCTCCACGAACGGGAGCGGGCGCAAATTCCCTTTCAGCCGGTAAAGTCGTGGAATTACGCGGCGGGCCAGGCGCCACAAGAGATTGCGTTCCTGCCCGTCGGTCGTCAATCGATAGGAGAGAACGGGCTTGCCTCGTTTCTGCAACCGGTGCAGGAGTTGCATCAGGCGATTGCGAACACTGAGAGGCTCATCGCCCTGCATTTCCACCAACAACATCGCTTCGGCACCGCGTGGAATGATCGTGGCGTAGACCGATTCCGTCTCTCGGGCGATTTCCAGCAAGCGTCGGTCCATGAGGTCGCAGGCGACCACGTCATCCCGAGCGATGTCCAATGCGGCTTTGGCGGCAGTATCCAGGCGGTCGAAGAAGAGCAGGAGCAAACCACGCACCGCCGGAATCGCATCTACCCGCAGGGTGGCTTCCGTAATGATCCCCAACGTTCCCTCGGAGCCGCTCATCAGTCGAGCTAAATTGACTCGATCTCCGTCGAGCACCTTCTCCATGCGATAACCGCAGCCCCGGGAAACATCCGCCCAGGGGGGCCGCAGCAATAATGCGGAACCTTGCTGCAGCAGTAAGCCCACCTGCTGTGCAATTGCCCCTTCCCGCGTTCCGACCGCATCTTCGCCGGCCCAGGCGTGTTGCCCCAATTCCACGACTTCGCCACTGGACAATACGACCTGCAACGATTCGACACAGTCGCCGGTGGAACCGTATCTCGGAAAGTGGCTGCCCGCAGCATCGACAGAAATCATGCTACCAATGGACGAGACGCTGCGAGTCGCCGGGTCGGGCCCAAACAGCAGATTGTGGTAGCCGATCGAGCGATTCAAGTCGGCTTGGACGACCCCGCACTGCACGCGCACCGTGCCCGCCTGCGGGGCGTGGACCCGTCGCATGTATCGCGAAAGATCGACGACAATCCCACGTCCCAACGATTGGCCAGCCAGCCCGCTCCCTCCTCCGCGAGGAAACACCGGGATCCCGTGCTGGTGGCAGTAGCGTAACAATTCGGCCACATCGCGCGTCGACCTGGGGCGCACCACCCCTAAAGGGAGTATTTCATACACACTCGCATCACTCGCATAGAGCTGTGTGTAGAGTGCATCGCAGTGCACATCCCCTTGAAGGAGTCCCCGCAAGTCGGCTTGAATCCGAATTTGTTCTGACTCCATCATGGCCCGCACAGTTCATTGGATCGAGAGAAGTAGGTAAGGGGAGTCATTCCCCGAATTGGCCGAGGTCGGAGAGCATTTCACTCATTTCGCCTGCGGCGTGCAAATCCCCCTGAGCGCGCGCCTCGTCAATTCCCCGCCGGAGAAACTCTCGCGCAGTATCGATGTTTTGATCCTCCGCCAGCAGCTGAGCACTGCGAAAGAAGGCGGGAACGTACGGTGGCTCGCCATCGCACAACCCCGCAAGATGGCTGAGTGCCCCTTCCAGCTCCCCATCTTTATTCATTTCAAGGGCTAGGGAGTAGCGAAGAAACAGGTCTTGAGGCTCATCTTCCAACATAGCCTCGATCTTAGCGCGACGTTCATTCAATCCAGGGCTCCTTTAATTTGGGGCTTCTCAAGTAAATCGGGGCTTCTAGAGCTTTCATGGCTCCATGCAGCCCCAACCGCCCCTGATTGTACAAGCGGTCTAGAACCTACGTAACTCGCAACCGCCGAGTTTCAACTCCAGAAAACCAGTCCCTTTGGCGTAGAAACAACAAATATTCAAGCAGGATGCGTGAAGCATGATACAGACGCGACTGCTAGAAATGGTATGCTCAACCGGCTACAACGATTTTTCGTAAGGGGGCAATCACCTTGCCCCAAGAATCGTCAACCTTCGAAAACCCAGGAGTCATTTCGTTGAAATTCCATAGCTTATTGACCGCTCTGTTGGCCATTGGATGCTTTTGCGGCCTCGTACGGCCAACCCTGGCAGATGCGGATCTGCTCACGGTAGGCTCACCTGCTCCCGCTCTGGACGTTGAGCACTGGGTCCAGGACGGCAAGGGGAAATTCAAGCCAGTTACCAAGTTTGAATCTGGCAAAGTCTATGTTGTCGAGTTCTGGGCTACCTGGTGTGGCCCCTGTGTCATGAGCATGCCACACTTGGCAGAGACCCAACACAAGTACGCTGACCAAGGTGTGCAGATTGTCAGCATTAGCGATGAAGATCTCGAGACCGTTGAAAAATTCTTGGAACGAGCTGTTCCCCAGCGTGGCCCGGCCGAAGATGCCCAGGAGCCAGCCAAACAAACGTTCCGGGAATTGACCAGTGCTTATTGCCTGACCACCGATCCCGATCAGAGCTCTTACCAAAGCTACATGAATGCAGCCGCTCAAGGCGGTATCCCGACGGCCTTCCTCGTCGGCAAAACGGGACTGATCGAATGGATCGGCCATCCCATGCAAATGGACGAACCGCTCGCAGCAGTGGTCGACGGCAACTGGGACCGGGAGAAATTTGCTTCCGAGTTCAAGCCAGCTCAACTCGCAGAGGTGACACGCCAAAAAGTGATGCAACTGGCGAGTGAACAAGATTTCGAAGGCGCCCTGAAGGTTCTCGACAAAGCCCTGCAAGAAGGAGGCACTTTGGAGTTGAAGAACTTGAAGCTGCAGTTGCTCCTGATTTCGAAGAAAACCGAAGAGGCAGTCACGCTGACTCAAAGCTTGTTTGTCGAGATGGCGGACAATCCTGAACAAGTCAACGCCCTAGCTTGGAACGTCTTTGAAATGTCCTCACGCGGTGCTGAAGGCATCGAAAAGATTGTCGATGCTTCCATCGAAGCTGCCATGGCTGCCGCTAAGAAATCCCAAGGGGAATTGAAGGGCAGTATCCTCGATACGGCCGCTCACCTGCATTTCATCCAAGGCAATCTCGACGAAGCGTTGGCCTTGGAAACCGAAGCTGCCAAACTCGTCGGCCCAGATGATCGCTACGTAGCCAACTTCTTGAAAGAACTGCAGGAGGCCAAGGCGGCCAGCGAGCAGGACAAGTAGCAATTGACCACGGTTGCCTCAACAGGCTGGCCCGAGAGTTTGCCCCCCCCGGAAAAACTCTCGGGCCTTTTTTACGCGCGGTACATTCCGAGCGTCCCGTTATCTCTTTGCCAATCTTCCGCGAACGGCCGTAACTCCGGCGATTCCGCGGCGCGGCCTCCGCCTAGGGACCACGCCTTGCAGCCACGTCCCATTTGGCAGATGCCTTACGGCTCAGCAACCCTCGCGACTTAGCGTAAGACCCGGTTTGTCAGCGGGGCAGCGATCTTTCCTACAGTATCCAAGTACTGAGTGGATTCCTCTTGCACCAAGCGTGCTTCCGACTCGTCCATCCGGACCTCCGCTCGGAAACGGTGCATTCCCGCGGTCGCCGCCTCTGCAAATACTTGCAACTGCACCGACTCCCCTGCAGCCAAGGTGGTGAGAGGTTCGAACAGAAGCTGTCCTGGAATGATGCGACAGGGCTGTCCCTCTCCCCGTGTCGGTTCGATGCCATCGGAGAATTGAGCGACAACACGCACGTTGCTGGCCGCTTTCGACCCTCGGTTGGTTAGCGTGAGTTCATACAACACTTCGCCTTGCACCGGTGCTGGAGACAATGGATCGTTCACCAGCAACTTCACGTCGGCGATCGATTGTAGTTGAGTCGTCGCAGCTGCGTTGGCCAACTCTCCCGCGGTTCCTTCGCAGACAATTTCGACGAGGTTCTCGCCTTCCTGCAGGAGCTGCAACTGCACTGGAAAGTCCAACGATTTGCCGACACCGAGCTCTTCAATGTTCCAGGTCAAATAACCCTCAACCAGCTCGGCTCCCGCCGGTTTGGCGAGAACTTCTGCTTGAGGCGGCAGCTTGATTTTGGCCACGACATCGCGTGCCACAGCGTCCCCGGAGTTGGCAAGCTGCACGAGGTAGCTTGCCGGCGAACCATGGTAGACCAGGGAGGGGGCAGCCATCTTCGCTTGCAATTCAGGTTTGCGCACAAGCACTTCGATGTCTGTGTCGCTGCTCAATTCGCCCGCTGCGACCGCCGAGGCGGCAATGGCAATGGGGCCTTTTTGATTAAAGATCAGCTCTACTTCGATGACTTGCTCGCCACCTGCAGCGATGCTGCCAACCTCGGAAGTGCTCGAGCCATAGGGACCAGCGGTCAAGGTCACCGCTACATTGGAAGCAGACGCATTGCCTGGATTGCGAACGTGCAAGCGGTAGGCATTGGGCTCCCCAAAACGAACTTCGGACGGCCCTTCCAACGCTAGCTCCAGGCGAGGAGCCAAGACATCAAACTCGGTACTTGAAGTAAGTGGGATCAGGGTCCACTCCATAGCCACCGCAAAGTTCTGCGGACGGGATGCCACCAATTGTACGGGCGCCGAAGCGGTCTGCCCGGAGGCCAAGTGGTCGAATCCCCAAGTCAGTAGAGTGGCTCCATCTGCCGCATGCTCGACTTCAAATTCGCCATGACTCGGTTTGAGCGATTGCACAGCGATTCCCACCGGCACATCCATGCGCAAAATCAGCCCACGCAGATCGATCGCATCAGTATTGGTGACGACAATGGCATAGTTGGCGGGTGTGCCGACTGGCAGGTCGGCTGGGCCGGTCAGTTCCACAACGATATGAGGTGATTCCATTTTCATCCGCTGGTCGCCGTTGGCAGCTGGTGGCTTGCTCGGAGCAGCGGCAGTCCCAGCAGATTGGAACGGCCCCTTGGCAGGCAAACCGGTGGGCAGCTCAACCTTGGCAGCTCCTCCATGGGGCGGTTGCGCGCCTTCTGCTTCCGGTAGGTCATGCCGAGCATTGGAATCCAATGCCGCCGTTCCCGCAGGGGCTGGCAGAGCATTGCTATTGGTTGAGAGGTCACGGGGCAAACTCGCGGAGAAGCTGCTTTCCGGCGCTGCTTTCTTCATGTCAGAAGCCTTGCTCTCCTCTTGGTTGCTTAAACCGTTGGCCGAGAGAATCGGCATCGAGGGTAGCGAGGCAGGGTCGGAGCTTAAGGCGGACGAACGCTCGCCGGGCGATGCCGGTAGTCCGCCTCGTTCGGAAGTCGGAACATCCACCAGGAAGGCTGGCACGCTGACGCTTTGCGCAGTCCTCGCCTGCGGCGGTGGACTCGGCATCGTTTTCGAGTTGGGAAACTGGGCTACCGCAGCAGCTTTACTATCCGCCGTGAGAGTCGAGCCAGTAGCAGCACCGCTGCCTTCCACTTGCGAAGCCACGCGTGTCGCGTCGCTCGGCGGGGAAGGCGTCGCTGGAGTATTACCTAGCGAGGCCGTCTTGCCGCTGCTCAGTGCCGCGCCGCTGGCGCTCCTCCCGGGCAGGGGGACGCGAGGCACGAAGGGTGCGCGAGATTCCGAGTCATCAGCCACCGTCGAGACTCTGCCCGTGGCAGCGATGCTGCGATCGGATGATCGCAATGCTGTAGATTTGGCGGTCGACGATGTCGACGGAGCTGTCCGAGATTTGCCACGCAGGGATGCGGCCACGCTGGGTGGCAAGTCCTCGGTAACGTACACGCGGCCAGAGGCTGGGGCCGAAAGTGTAGGGGCTGCGCCAATTCCCGATCCGGGCATTGCGGAATCGGTCATGCCCGAACGCTGGGCGAGATCCTCGGGGCTGATGACAGCCGGCAGGGAAGGGTGAGGAATCGAGCTTCGCGTCGGTTCCCCGCTGGTCGGCAGCCGGGGCTGCCGCGGTGCGTGGTTCCGCAGCGACGGCGCAGGGCTACTGAGATGTCCACCGCTATGCGTTGGAGCGGAAGAATTCTCCTTGGAGTCATTCGATTTGAAGACCCCCAGCGCCTCTTCCGAAAGTGAACGAAGTTGGTGCACAATGCCTCCACGCAGGATGGGAGGGGGCTCCTGGCCGCGTTCCTCCTGCGCCTCAACCTGCGAGGTCAGGGCCTGCAACAAACCGACCCCCACGAGCGCAAGTGCAGTCCGCCAGCGGCCTGCCCTCTGCAAACGGAGCACCCCTGGGACGCACCGCCGTGGCTCGTAGTGTTGATTGGAACGCTCGTTTTGCCTACCTATCATCGCCGAAGGGCTCCCATCCATGGTTTATGCGCCTACCGTTCGCAGGGCACTATCTAACCTGGACTATCGACTGGGAGGGATGTATCGATTAAACCAAAGTAAGTGAAAGTAGGCAAAATTTTCCGTTATTGCCGTTATTCCGGCCTTTTCCGCCGCAGGCCCTGTCGGTCCGCTTCCATGACAAGTGCAGCAAAATGCTACACCTGTGGCAGAATCCTTCATTCTCGGCCGATGCGAATCACGCAAATTGCAACGAATGCCCTCGCAGCCCCAGAAAAACACATTTGGTACGCAACTTGCACTCGTATTAGACGGAATCGTTTCATTCGGTTTTCTTAGGCTTTCAATCACTACACCTCGCCCTATTTTGAACTAATTTTGTGGCAGGTTGCTGGTTAGGCAAATAGAATGAATTACTGGTAGAAACTTTTCTTTTCCTTCCACTGCTTCGCTGCCCCTCTCTCGAGACGCAGTTTCCAGCTTTGCCAGGAATCGTATGAACGTGTTGAAGTTTGCCGAGTCGAGTGTTTTCGTTGGGAAGCGATTTCCCGCGAGATCAAGAACTCGTTAGATAAGCACCATCGGTTCACCCACTCCATTCACTATCTCCTCAGGTTTTCAGGGAGCCGTATCGAAATGTCGTTTGCGAAACCAACTTGGTTACTCATGGCCCTTGCCATTGCACCGATGGTGCAGGCCGCACAACCACAAGTCAGTGGTGTCAGCCGCTGGGCAACGTTCCAAAACGCCGACAGCGAGTACTTTGCCCTCTCGGTTCAAGCCGATCCGCGCGGCGATTACCCAGTTGCTGAGGCTTATGAAGTCGTTGTCCTGTTCGACACCTCCGCCACGCAAACCGGACAAGTCCGGACGGATGCCCTTGAGGTATTGGAGGAGCTGGCCAATTCGTTGACGAGTGCCTCCCGTGTGGGACTGATCGCGTGTGACGTCCAGGCCGTACCTCTGTCGGACGGGCTGGTATCCAGTTTTGACGCGGATTGGGGGACGGCAGTTGCACGTCTTAAGAAACGCGTTCCCTTGGGAACCACCGACCTGGGTGGCGCATTGAAGGCGGCTTCGGCTCACTTCAGTGGTGCTCCTGCTCAACGGACAATTGTGTATATCGGCGATGGCATCAATCGCAGTCGCTTCCTTTCCCGGGACCAACAGCGACAGCTGGTCGATGAGTTGATTGAGGCGCGGATCACCGTTTCTGCACTAGCAATCGGCCCCTTCGTCGATGTCGAAACTCTAGCCGCCCTGGCCAACCAAACCGGTGGTATCGTCCTTTCGCGCGACGCCATTGACGAGTCCACCCAGGCCATGGGGCGAGTCTTGGGGCAAAGCACTAGTTTGCCCGTCCTGTGGATTGAGCAAGCTGAACTGCCCAAGTCGCTGGCTAGCCACTTCCCCCAACAGTTCCCTCCTCTACGAGTCGATCGCGATACCGTCATCGTCGGTCAATCGACAGGGATTGCCACTGCCGGAAAAATTCAACTTCACGCTTCCTCTGCTGGCCAAGCAGTCGATATTTCCTGGGACGCCGAGCCTGAATCCAGCAATCCGGATATGGGATTTCTAGCCTCGGTAACAGCTCAAGCAGCACGGGACGGTGGGCTAACACTTCCCGCCCTCGGATCCGATGGACTGCGAGCGATGAGCTTTATGCTTGCCGATTCAGCTACAGAGATGGTGAAGAGCGGGCAATTTGCGCTACGCGCGGGTCAAGTCGATACCGCCATCCGTATTGCTGAGGAAGCTCTTAAGAACGATCCCAACAATGCCGAAGCTGTCAGCCTATTGAATGCTGCTCAGAAGCAAGCGGGTTCCGCCGTTCCAACCGGTAAGTTCACCCAGTTTGGTGGAGCAGCCAGCGACAACAGCGGCTTCTCCGCACTCGACGAAACCCTCGGTGCAGGCGATCTACTGGCCGAAGAACAAGCGATGCGGCGTGCGGCTTCGCAAGCCTTGGAAGCGGATGTTCGCCAACAATTGCGCGTCGCTCAAGAACAATCGGGACGCGATCCAACCGGGGTTAAGAACTCCCTCAAGCTGCTTTTAGAAGAACTCGACAGCGCCGTGGACCTGGACGCAGCCCTACGTGCTCAACTCCAACAACACGTTCGCTCGGCTATCCAAATTGCAGCGTTGAAGGAAGCTCGCTACCTCGATCGTGTGCAGCAAGCCGAAACCGTACGCAGTCAAGCTGATCAAGCGATGCGCCTGCTTGCAGAAACCGACCGACGCGAAGAGTCGCTCAAACAACTCGTCGAACAATTCAACTTCTTGATGACGAGTGAAGAGTACTTGGCCGCCAGTAAAGAAGTGGCTCCCGAAATTGGAATCATTTCTCCCAATTCCACTCTCCATGTGGTCACTCGTGAAGAGAGCTCGCTGGCTTCCAATCAGGCCTTGCTCCAAAAGGTCTTCGAAGCTCGGGAACAAGGTGTCGTCGACGCCTTGCGTGGAGTGGAAGAAGCAGCGGTTGCCTTTGATGGTGTCCCACCGCTGGTCTATCCAGCACCTGAAGTATGGCAAGCTCTCTCAGCACGACGCAAAGAACGCTATGGTTCCATCAACTTGGCCGGTGGCAATGATACCGAACAGCGGATCTACTCCGCGCTCAAGCAATCGGTGACTCCAGAGTACCGCCAACAACCCCTTCAATCCATCATTGATGACCTGAAGGACGAATACAACATCCCCATCCACATCAACCAAACAGAATTAGCGGCTGTCGGTGTGGATCCCGATTTTCCCATCGACCTGGAACTACCACCGCTGAGCCTGCGTAGCATGTTGCGATTGCTGTTCCAACAGGTCGACCCTCCTGAAGTCACCTACATTATCCGCGATGAAGTGATGCTTATCACGAGCAAGGATGACGCTGAAGCCGAGCCGATCAACAAGGTCTATCCCGTGGGTGACTTGGTTATCCCACCCACCCCGATGATGGGTGGCGGCATGGGCGGCATGGGCGGCGGCATGGGCGGCATGGGTGGCGGCATGGGTGGTATGGGCGGCGGCATGGGTGGCATGGGCGGCGGCATGGGCGGCATGGGTGGCGGCATGGGCGGCATGGGCGGCGGCATGGGTGGCATGGGCGGTGGCATGTTTGCCGTACCAGACGACAGCACCAAGTCCAGCGAAGCCTCCCCGCTCGCACTTCATCAAGCCGGCAGCAGCTCGAATATCGATCCATGGATTGAACGGTTCGCGCAATGCCCCGAAGAAGATCGCCCGCAACTCAACGAAAAATTGCGGAGCTTCGTGCAAGGCAAGGTCGAAGTCGCATCGGCGTACTTAGAAATCAACGACCAAGTCCAGCTAACCCGCGAATTCCAAGAGATCGTCGACCTCCTCAACGGACTAATTGCAGCCGGTTACCCACTCCCGTGGATGTACCAAACATTGAGTTTGGGGATGGAAGCCTGCCAATATCCTGACGCAGATATTCAACGCGTACTGCTAAGTGGACTCGATTTTCAAGGCGACACCAATCACTCCTTCAAGCTGGCCACCTACATGGCTCAGCGAGGAATGAAACAGGAAGCCCTCGAACTGTTGCACGATATCGCGATGGTCGAACCCTACCGTTACGACATTTATGCACTCGCGCTACCTTTGGCTTCAGAGCTCAAGGACAACGAAGCTCTACGCTGGACCTGTAAAGGAATTCTCAGCAAGGCTTGGCCGATCGAACAAGCCGACCTCTACCAAGAAGCTCGGTTGTTGGCCATCACGACTCAAGCTCGCTTGGCTCAATCGGGACGCGTGGTGGAATCCAAAGCGTTCGAAGAAGAAATTCGCGCCGCCATGGTGCGTGACATTGCGGTTCGAGTTAACTGGTCAGGTCAGGCGGATCTGGACATTCGCGTTCAAGAACCAGCTGGCACGATCTGCTCGCTATCCAACCCTCAGACGATCAGCGGCGGTGTGCTGCTTGGGGACACCTCCAGCGCCAGTGCCCGAGCAACCATTGATGGTTATTCCGAATACTACGTCTGCTCCGAGGGATATGCTGGTCAATACGACATTCTGATCCGCAAAATCTGGGGAGATGTCTCGGGCGGAAAAGCCACCGTGGAAATCTACACGGACTTTGGAACGCCGGAAGAACAGCGTATCGTCAAACAGATTGATGTTAGCGAGCGAGATGCAGTCGTGAACGTGGCTGTCAAAAATGGCCATCGGGTTCAACCGATTGCGGAAGCCCAGTTGGCCAATATCCGGCAGAAGCAGATTAAGACGAGCCACGCGGTGCTCGGTCAATTGGCCGGCGATGCTGCCAGCTCCGATAGCAGTAGCAATCAAGCTTACGACGATTTCCGCCAAACCCTACTCAACAACGCACGCGCTGCACGGCGTGGGTTCGGGTTCCCCGTAGGAGGTGGAGTTGTGGGCTATCAGCCAGTGATTACCACAATCCCTGAAGGTGCTAGCATGTTTGTGACGGGCGTCGTTTCAGCCGATCGCCGCTACGTCCGAATTTCGCCCTCGCCCAACTTCACGGGAATCGGAGAAATTAGCACGTTCAATTTTGTCAGCGGCGGATCGACAACCACGGGCGGCGGTACCGGAACCGGAACCGGAACCACTACTGGTGGAGCCCAAGGCGGCGTCGGCTTCTAGCTTTGATTTCATACCCCAGCTCCTCCCATCCCAGATCGCCAGCCGATGTGGGAGGAGGAGGAGCCGGGAATCGGCTCTCTAGGGAGTGCTGCGACTTGTCGTAGCTTTCTTGCCAGGCAACCAAACGCAGTTTCCCCATCGCGCATGGAATCCACCGCAGGCTGCCCGGCAGATGATGGCCAGCGGCTGCCCCCAAACATCTCTTCGGTGGATTATTCACTCAGCTGCGATTTATCTCTCCACAGCGATGACGAGTCATCGCACTCCATAGGGAGCGCTGCCTTCGTGCCTTGCAAGCACGCATTCGCGCACTTCCCAATGCTTGCATTGAGGCTTCCCGAACCGAGTCAGGTGAGTTCAATAATTGATCTTGCCGAGAGTGGCTTGGTCATGGGAAGCTAGCGCGGTCTTGCTTCACTTCTCACCGGCGGCCTCATGACTCGCATTGATCGCTACATCCTGACGCTCTACGCCCGCGTCTTGGTTATCTGTTTTTCGTCAGTCACCGGTCTGCTCATCGTCGTGCAGATCTTGACCAATCTCGATGAATTCGTCAGATATGCAGAACACAGCCACCGCACGCTATTGTCCTCACTGATTGAGTACTTCAGTCCGTTTGCGGTCGTGATTTTCGAAAAGCTCAGTGGTATGCTGGCGTTGCTAGCGATGTTGTTTGTCATCGCTTGGCTGAATAAGACCAATGAATTGACTGCCTTGTTGGCAGCCGGCGTGACGAAACGGCGTATCATTCGCCCTCTGCTCATCGCCTCTTTTGCCTTGATCGCCGTTGCTGCCGCATCGCGTGAATTGATCCTCCCTCGCTACCAAGACCAATTGACGAAGAACCCGCAAGATTTGGCTGGCAACCCGCGTCCCATCCGTCCACTCTATGACCCAGATCCCATGGTGCTGTTTCAGGGGCAGCATCTCGTCACTGCGACTGCGGAAATTATCGGCCCGAATCTCAAGATCTACGGGGGACCACTGTTCACCGCTCTTGGAAATAAACTAACCGCTGAACGGGCCCAATGGACTGCTGCGACCAGCGAACACCCAGCTGGCTTCATCTTGCAGAATGTCGAGACGCCGACCAACGTCGTTGCACTCCCCAGTGTTTACACCGCAGACCAAACCCCTTTATTGCGAACCCCTACGGATGCTCCCTGGCTGGCTCCCGACAGCTGCTTCCTGGCAAGCAGCGTCAATATTGAGATGTTGCGTGGAGGATCTACCTGGAAGCAATTTGCCTCCACCGGCGAATTGGTGCATTTCGTCAAAGGGGAAACAGCGGTGAATAGCCGAGATGTGCGCGTGCAAATCCACCAGCGTCTGCTCCGCCCATTGTCGGACTGGACCGTCCTACTACTAGGAATCCCAGTCCTGTTGAAACGCCCAGACCGACACATGTTTTGGGTGGCTGGCGTGTGCTTGGGAATCGTGGCAGGTTTTACCGCAGTTTCCATGGGCCTGTCCACTCTAGGCAATTCAGGCCAGCTCGTTTCGCCAGCCCTCTCCATTTGGCTTCCACTGCTGCTATTCTTGCCCTGGGGATGGGCGCAGACCGCCAAAGCAATGACCACGTAACCCGCAACCCTATTTCGCCGCTTTGTAGAGGTAGGGATTGAGGGTGGGGTCGTTGTACATTTTCATCTGCCGATAGGTCTTGTGCATTTTGGTGCCAGCTTGGATTTCCTCGAGCAGCTCACTAAGCGAGCGACTCAAGTCGTGGCGTTGCTCTTGGCACAATGCGATCCTGGCTTGCATCCGCGCCAGATGATCTTGATCGACATCTTCTCGCTGCAACTGCTCCTCGTAGTGATAGAGCCGTAGCGACATAATGCTCAGGCGATCAACCGCGCTACCGGGCGTCTCGGTGTTCAATTTTGCGTCGGGCTTAGGCGAAACGCCGTTCACCTCAAGCTGCTGGGTGAGCCAATCGTCGAGTTTTTCAATGTGATCGTTGCGGGCTTGATTGTATTGATCGATAGCCCGTTTTACCTTCGCAATTTCGGCGTCCGTAACGTCTCGACTCCGCGCAATATCCTCTTGATGCCACAGCTCATAGTTAAAAATGTGCTGCTGGCAGACCAGCTCCAATACGCCTTGGTAGGTATTTTCCACTGGCTGCAAGTGCCACAATTCTACGGTACTGCGATGCAATTCGAGGACCTGGGAGATGTCGATCAAAGGGGTAGGACTAGACATGGGATAAATCCGGACAGAGGAAAACGCGGGGAGGTCTAAATCCCCTAGCGATTCAGAGAACGCCCCTCCGGAGCAAGGATCAGGGAGCAGCGTTCGTCGACGAAGCCACTGGTATAGCACATGCTACGGACCCTGAGCAAGACGCACCTTTTCGGCGCGCTCCACCAGATTGGCGAACCTGCCTGGCGCCCGGGAGAGTTGCCAGCGGACGAAAACTCGGAGCCCAAAGTGCCCTGAGCAAAAAAACTCGCCGCAAATAGGTCAAACATCTCGCACCCGCAGAACCGATACATCTTGAGGATTCGGAAGATTCGGTATTGAGGGACTTTTCATGCGACGATTTACTTTTCTACGACTTGCTAGCATTGCCATTTCCTGCTCTTCGGTGCTCCCCTGTCATGCACAGGTTGGCACGGCGGCCAGCAGCGCCTTTGTGCCCGGTACCGGTATCGAGCTAACGCAGGTTGGAGACGACTTCGAGGATCCCAATTGGAACTACATCCCCAACGATCCGAAGAGTTCGGAAGACATCAATGAACAGCAGAACACACCCATCGGCAAATCGGCCAACGGTCGCTGGTTTGAAGGGATAAAGCGAGGGCATCCCGACGTCGTTCGACGCGTTGACACCCCGCCCGGAGGCCTGCCAGGCAGCCAGGGAGCGCTACTTCTGCAATCTTTGCATACTGGCATTCCCAATCGTCCCAGCCACACCATGCACCAAGAAGATTTTATTGGAAACGTGCAATACGCCCTGGGTGGCACCATCTCGGTGACTCAGGCTCCCAGCGTTACCACTCGCGTTTACCTACCTCCCATTGCCGAATGGGAACACCGCTCCGGCCCCCACTTCGCCTTTCGTATTGCGTTGGAAACCACCAAATTAGAAACGAAAAAGCGTTTCCTTTTCACTTCAAAATCGGAAGAGGATGAAATCTATTGGCCTGGGTTGTTCATCGTATTGGACAGCAAGTATCAAACCGGCCAACCGGATGACTATGCCTACTTCCGTGTGCGTGCGAATCGCAACGGCGGAGACTTCAAAGGCCCTCAAATCACCACGACTGGCTGGTGGACCTTGGGCATGTCTTGCTCACAGGATGGGATGGTGCACTATTACGCCAAACCGGGTGTGGAGAACCTCACCGCTGCCGACTACATCACCTCGCAATACCCCTATGGCTACCGCTGCGAGAGCTTTCGCTCCTTTTTCTACAATGTAGTCAATGGGGATAATGGTCGGGATTGGACGACTGCCTGGATCGTCGACGACCCGAAGGTCTTCGTGCAGAATAACGCTCGCATTGCCCGTCGTCCTTAACAGGCGTCTGGCCCAAACGACTCGCGCTGCGATTGGATCCATTCCAACGCGGCTTCCGGGCTGGTCAATTGCCGATCTAACTGTTGCGCTCGCACGGCAGCCAGCAAATCTCGGAACGCCGGATTGGGGCGCATTCCCAATTCGATCAAAGTTTGGCCGGTGATCAGAGGGGGCGGGTCCAATTGCTCGCGTGACTGATTCAATTTCTGATCGATCCACTCACACGCCCCCTGCAAATGCGGCTCAACCGTAGCCCGAGCTTGAAACAGCAGCCAACCGGTTTGCAGCTGTGGATGAATGAGCCAGGGTTGCAGCACCGACCATGGCAGGTGCCCAGTCGTCGGCCCCGCCTGCTCAAAAAATTGCTGGGAACGAAGCGCATAGTCGATTCCCACTAATTCATCGTTGGACAATTTGAGCCGAGTCTTGAGCAACTCCCGCGTCTCGACCAGCGGCCGAGTCCCCTGGGCACCATCACCAGTGCCGCGCATCGGCGCGGTGTGATCCGACGGGATGTCCCGGCAGCCCACAAAGGGCCACAACATGCCAGCCAATCGCGATTTCCACACATCGTCTTCGGGTCTCGCTAGCGGCCAATCCGCCAGGGCCTGAAGCAACCGCCTGACCTTTTCCGACGCCTGCGGCCAAACATTCTGAAGCTCCGGAAAAATCGCTCCGAGCAGCCCCACTTCGAACAGCATTTGCATGCCCCACGCCGGCCGATCGGTCAGCAGCATCTTACGCAGTTCACTGGCCACACGCTCCCCGCTGACCACGTCGATCTGTGTTGCCTGCTGCCCGATGGCTTGCCGAGTCTGTGGATCGAGTTCGAAGCCAAATCGAGCTGCAAACCGTATCGCGCGCAACATGCGCAACTTGTCCTCAGCAATCCGATCACTGGCGGTTCCAATAGCCCGCACCACTCGCCGTTCGAGGTCGTTATTGCCACCGACAAAGTCCAAGACCTTTTCTGACAGCGGGTCATAAAACATGCCATTGATCGTGAAGTCGCGGCGTTGAGCGTCGAACTCCGCAGTGGAGTATTCCACCGAGTCGGGATGCCGCCCGTCGCTGTAGCTGGTTTCCGTTCGAAACGTGGCCACTTCAATGGGATCCGCCCCCTTGGCGGACGGAAGTACAATTACAACTCCAAACGCCAGCCCCACGGGCAAGGTGCGAGACTTCCCAAACAGTGCTCGGACCGCTTCCGGAGTCGCCGACGTCGCCACGTCATAATCGGTTGGAACATTTCCCATCAGCAAATCGCGGACACACCCGCCTGCCCACAATGCCTCAAACCCAGCATTTCGCAGCCTAGTTACCACTTCCAGTGCAAATGTTCGACTACGATCTGCCCCCTGACGACTAGTTTCTCCCGACATTGAACCCTTCACATCTCTAAAGCCCCACCTATTGCTTGCAATGACCAATCATTGCGCATGGGGGCGAAAGTTGCCAGCCTAGCCCCGAAGAATCTGTGACACCAGTGCCTTGCCAACACAAAGAAGTCGGGGACAGCCCGCCTCAGGAGAAAGGTGCCGTCCCTGGCAGTGCAGTCACATTTAATTGCCAGCATTTGCCTTCGGAAGCCAGCCAAGCAAGCTGGTAGTCGAGCGAGTCTTGGCAAGATTTTCTGGATGTAACGAATGTAACGGTCGATATTGACTCTACAGGCGCCCTACTCGCGTCTGCACGCGGCGGCTTTAGATCGACTTGAAGGATAAACAGAATGTTTCGAATGCGTCTTTTAGGCTTACTTGGGTTGTCCAGCTTCGGTGGCAAAGTGCAGCAGTGCCCCGGTTACAAGCAGCTGATTGCCGCATTTCCCATGCTACTGCTAGGTCTGCTGCCTCTGCTCGGGACCGGATGCTGCATCCAGGGCGGCGGGGCCATGTACAGCAGCTGCGACACTGGGGCCTGCGGCATGGGGGGCAACGGGCTGGGCGCCATCGCTCGCGGAGCAGGTTGCCAGGGAGGCTGCGGCGACACCTACGTCGGCGAGTGGCTCAGCGAGCCTCCCGTCGTCGACAACTGTGGCTATGCGTGTGGTGGCTGCGGCCAGTGCAATAGTTGCCAACCTGTTCGCAACCTATTGCGAGCCTTGTGGGGCACGCCGTACATGGGCGGATGTGGCGATTCCGCTTGCGATGGCGGCTGCGACTCATGTGGAGGCGGCGGTTTTGCTGGCGATTTCGTGTCCGGAGGAGGCGAGTATGTTAGCTCACATTCCGGCGGGGGATGCAACTGTGGAGGCAATCACTCCTCCGGCGAGCACTACCAAGTCGTACCACATTCGGTCAGCCCAAGTGCTCCGCTGCCAGCCGATTCAATCTTGCAGCCCTCATCTCCCAAGGCCCCCAAGCCAGCTCCTGAAATAGCTCCGTCGTCTGCAATGCGACTCAACCCGGCTCAAACGCGACGCAATGCCAACCAACAAGCTTCCTATTCATCTAGGTAGCGCGTCTTACAAGAGTTGCAATAGCCTGCGGCGATCGGGCTGCTTCCACTTGGGAGGAAGCAGCCCTTCTTTGTGCCTCTGCACCAGCCCGGCTCAACGCGAAGCATGCGGGGCAACGAACGTCGCGAAACGGTGGCTCTAACCTGAACATGCCGAGCACCCGTTCCAGCCTGGGGTATCGAAATACCTCTTTTCTCAGGCAGGTTTTCTCAGGCAAGCTTTCTCGCGCAACCCGTCATCTTAGACAACCCGAACATCAACGGCCTGTTGATTTGATTGTCGTTCGGCTTTAACCCGACGGTGGCGGCTCCCATGATCCTGTAGCGGCAACCACCTAATCCTTGCGCACGCGGAGGATTACTACTTCAATCAGCCGTGAAGCTCTAGCAAGCACTAGTTCGTTTCAATGTGCAAACTGCGTCTCCTACGCTCTTCACGTCGCACATCGTCGATCAAACTCGCTATTTCTGGCACTTTATCGATCCCGCGCAGAATCAACTGAGGATGGGAACGATCCGTGCTTTCAATCGTCACGCTTCCGACCCCCAGCATGCGTTGGACGATACCTTGCTTGTAGCTCACGTCGGCAATATCGATGACCTCGATGCGGTCTGTCTGCCGTACTAGCAAGCCCTCTTGATGCACAAATCGCTGGGTAGTCAATTCGTAGTGCATGCTTAAGCGGCGGTACATGTAGAGTGCGATGACGTAGCACCAGACCAACAGTACTACCGCCCCTACGATCATCCACACATTGGCCTGGTCCCCCGCGAACAATCCCACCAGGACTAAGGCAAGCACAGTCACAACCGCCGAAACGACCCACGTCCCGTACATGGCTTTGGGGGAATACCCACCTTTCCAGAGGCTTCGCTCGGGTGGGACCGCGCGAGCTGCTGCGATCCGCTCGGCTGCAGCAGCCTGGAATTTGTCGCGCGCGGGCGACTCGGAATCGGCAGGGGGAGTCACACTGTTGGGCGGCTCACTACTCGGTATATCGCTACTCGGTATGTCGCTACTCATAGCTCGTTTCCTGTATCGGATGAGATTCGGGGCAAGTTCGGAGGGGACGATTGGATAGGCTATTGGCCGCATCACCGTCTTGAACCGTGGAAGTTCGGCAGCGTAGCATTCTAGAGCAATTCCGCCGCCGGTTCACGACCACTGGCAGGAACTCGCCACCGCTTAGGCGCGAAAAATCGCTCCGCCGTGGAACCGTAGCGGCTCTGGACTTGCACGAAGCGATCTCCCACAGACCCTAGTTGATTTTGCACGACTAGTTTAATATTTCGTCTGCTGGCGATGTTTCTTTGCAAGCCACAGTTAATCTGTACGAAGGACCCCCATCCCATGTTCTGTCCCCATTGCGCTGCGGACAACGATCGAGTCATCGACTCGCGTGCCTGCGAGGATGGTCGCGCAATTCGCCGCAGACGGATTTGCAATCAATGCAAGAAACGCTTCACGACCTATGAACGGGTCGAGCAGTATACGCTGCAAGTTCGAAAAAAAGATGACGCCCGCGAACCTTTTCAACGCGAGAAGATAGAGCAGGGGCTGGAGCGTGCCTGTTGGAAGCGTCCCTTCAGCCGCGAACAAATTCGCGAGGTGGCCGCACGGGCGGAAGCTCACATCATGTCGGACTACGAGGCCGAGATTCATAGCAGTGTCATTGGCCATATCGTCATGCAGCAATTAGCCGCATTGGACCACGTTGCGTACGTGCGTTTTGCCAGCGTCTACCGCGAGTTCAAAGATGTGGAGGACTTTGTCGCTGAGCTTGCTCCACTGCGGCATCCCACTCCCCAGCCACCGTCCCGAGAGAGCACTCTCTAGGCGGCTACTGCTTCCTGGCAATGCTGTAATCGGCAATGGCAAACAGCAACGTTTTGCTGCGTGAATCGGGGATGCAATCCAGACTCTGCTTGGCGCGTCGCACGCAATGCTCGGCGACCTGAAGCGTGAAATTGCTGGAGCCCGCTTCTTGCAGCTGGTCTAGCAGCCCCGGGAATGGAAGTTGAGCCGGGCTGTCACCCGTCGGCGAAGCCGCACAGCCATCCAACTGAGCAAGCAGCAACTCGCGTTGCGTGGGATCGCAGTCGTTGAGGAGGTGGAGTACGGGGAGCGTTGGTTTGCGCTGCGCGAAATCGGTCCCCAGCGTCTTCCCCACCTGATCGGTGCCCCAATAATCGAGCCAATCATCGTAGATTTGGAAGGCGAGCCCCAGCATGTTTCCATACTGAAACAGTGCGCGGCGATATTCGCGCGGCGCCTGCCCCGCCCAAGCTCCCAATTGGCAGCTCACGCCACACAGTGCACCGGTCTTCTGCAGCAGGATGCTGCGGTACTCTTTGAGCGACAACTCCCAATTGCCAATCGACATCTGCTGCCGCAACTCCCCTTCGCACAGAAGAGCGGCCGCATCCGCGATGCGTCGTGCCGGCAGCGTACTGCGGCAGGCTGCAGCGAGTGCATAGGCGCGCGTGAAGAGATAATCTCCCAGCAGAATCGCGGTGGAATTTCCAGCTTGGGCCATGATGGTCGGTCGATGGCGGCGCTGCTCAGCTCGGTCCATGACATCATCGTGAACCAAACTCGCTGCATGCACCAACTCGACCGCTCCGGCAATCGATTGCGTGTCCACTCTTCGTCGGCGGCCCCACTCTTTGTCCAGGCCTGCCGAAGTCGTGGGGATGGCTGCTGCAGATAGCAGCACCAACATGGGGCGCAGCCGCTTGCCCCCCATGGAGGCAGCTTGCTGGCTCAACACCTGAACTTCGCGGTGCCGGCTGTTCACCGCTTGCTGAAGAGTCGCTTCCACTCCGTCGAGCTCTTCTCCGATCAACTCGTGAACGCTTCCCAACAGATGCTCCGTAGAGACCTTACTGCGAGGGGCTGCGGCGGAGGCATCCAGGCCGCGAAATGAGCGGGCTGAAGTCCAATTGAACGGCTGCGTTTCAAGATCTGTATTGGGTTCGATCATCGAAGCTTAATCCTCGTTTCGCTGAAAATTAGCTCGCTGAAACTCACCACGGACTCCGCCAACTTTGTGAAGTAACTGGACATTCTCAACTACCATCTCCCGGTCGCTGGACTTGCACATGTCGTAAACGGTCAACGCGGCAAGGCTGGCCCCCACCATGGCTTCCATCTCGACACCGGTCTTGCCGGTAGCCACCGCCGTGACTTGGATCTCTAGCAACTCGGGTTCAAGCCAGGCAAACGCGACTTGCACGCTATCCAGTGGAATACTGTGACACAACGGTATCAGCTCGTCGGTGCGTTTGGCAGCTCCAATGGCCGCGAGCCGAGCAACCTGCAACACATCCCCTTTTCGCAGGCTATTTCCTCTCACCGCGCGGGCTGTGTCGGCGTTCATGCGGCAGTGGGCCGACGCCGTCGCGGATCGGCGCGACACGGCTTTGTCCCCAACATCGATCATGTGGGCCTGTCCGTGCGAGTCGACGTGTGACAAGTGCCCAGCCTGGTGGCTTTCGCTTTCCAAATCCTATCCCCTTGAGTCTTCCCCCCCATGGTTCACCGAGGGGGGGCATCAATCGCTTTATTGATCAGTTCTATCGATGGTCTATGGATCGCTGGTTTCCGTCAGCCTGCCAGGGCAGGGGGGCTACCAGCACCCTTGCTTTTCCTAACTGGTGAACCGCATTTGGGCTCCGACTTTAACACGGCTCCCCCAGGAGTCGAAATTGTGCCCGCAAGCGGCGTTGCAAGATAGGGTACTAAACCTTTCTCGCGCGACGCCGGCAGCCACGAAAAAAGCCCACTCACCACGAGGGCAAATGGGCTTTTAACTAGATAAGTTCGGGGATTTTTCCGAATCGATCGCGGGACCTTTTCTCAAAGGCAACTGAGCTGAGCTTTAAAAGCTTAGACCAGCTCTTTCTTTCCCCCGACCAAAGTTCGCAGACGTTCGGCCAACAGGCGAGCGTCGAACGGCTTCTTGAACGTTTCGTTGATGGCGGAGCGGTCAAAGCTAAATGTTTGTCCGTCATCAGGCAGCAACGCAATCAAGACGATTTCGGTAAAATCGTTGTTTTTGCGCAAGTTTTGGCAAATTTGCAGAGCTTCCACTTTGCCGATCGAGAAATCCACGATCATGCAATCGGGATGGAAACTCTCAGCTTGGATGCCCGCCTCAAAACCACTCGCAGCAGTACCAACTTTGAACGCTTTCTCAGGAGGCAATTCTCGCTTGAGATTTTCGATCAAAACTTGGTCCTGAGCAACGATCAAGACTTTAGCCATTGCCTCATCTTCCAAGTCTCCCAAGGGCATACCATGCTCCTTGAGGAACTTAATGAGGTACTCGCGTGGTATGCGACGGTCCTGGGAACCGGGAATGCGATACCCTTTGAGTCGGCCGGAGTCGAACCATTTGCTTACGGTCCGAGGGGCCACCTTACAGATCTTAGCGACCTGTCCTGTGGTGAACACCTTCATATGCAGGATCTCCGTTTTCCTTACGTGTTTTAAGAGCTAACTCAGTCCTGAAACAGAACCAAGGTCAGCCAGTACGCCCCTGCTCATCAAACTGCTCTGGGAAAATCCCGCGGCGTCGGACGCCAATCCTTTGACGACACATCTGATAAACACTTGGGTCAGGGCTTCAAGTGGCCAGAACCATTTGACGTTGGGCTCAGCTTTCCTTCCGCCTAATTCCGACCTGCAGTCAGTTGCCTTGCGGTCCCGCGTTCTCAACTTTGACCACAACATCCACACCCCCGAGCGAAAGTGTGGCCGTCGATCCGTCTGTTGTGAAAAACCGCCGTTCCAGTCCGCACACCATCTCACGATGTGTACATGGAGAACCCATGGATGAAACCACCTACAAGCTGCACTTTGCAGCTTGAGTAGCATTCCAGCTAACCTTACTCTTCGAGTATGGCTGCTCAGTTAGATTCCCCCCTAACTGAACCAGCAGTCCGCACGCCATTGGAATCAATCGATCCGTTGGGACTTTGCAGAACAAACTGTCCGCTGTTAGTTTTCGATTCAAATGGGGTAATTACTTTAGCAAGATTGCTCGTTTACATAGGACCAAACCCCATAATCCCATTTTCGTGACTACCCTTGCTAGCAATACCGTCATAAACCACTCGCTGGGGCGGGGTACAACCGTCAAATTCGCCAAATTTTCACACTGCTCAATGCTAGCTTCGCTACTTTCGTGAATTCGCGATTTCCCTCGAAAGCTCGATTTCATCTCAACTTTCGCGGAACGCATTCCTCCAACTGATCAGCAACTTTTGCTTATTCTGCGCCCATCCGCAGACATCCCCCAACTTCTCTTTACACTTAAGACTCCTATCATGTAATCTTACACAGCATTGCAATGCGAGCTTGCCAACTCGTTTCGCCAGTCTGGGATGCCCCTCCCCCCTAGGATTCAAGGCTGGATAGTACGATGTTTGCGGTACTTAGGTTTGCAGCGAATCGCGAACACGAACGACCCCGTGTGGCTCCAGTGGCATTGGACCCAACGGAATAGGGACTACGACTCATGAACGGACTCGGACTAATCTTGATCATCTTGGCTGCTGGCCAAGTGAATCCCAATGGTCTGTTGGGACAATTGCCGAATCCCGCTGCGCAACAGGACCCGCAAGCCCGAAATTACGGCTGGGAACCAGATCCGGTTGATCAAAAACTGACTTACTACATCCAGATATCTCCCGAAGAGGCTCAGCAAATGCTCGGCCGCGGCGGCGAAATCAAGGAGAGCTTCAGTGATATCCCGGCAGAACTAGTTGGGCGCGTGCAGCGTTTCGTAGTCCGCTTTGGAACCGAACCTTTGCCACGCACGCCAAGTCTAGAAGTGATCCGTACTTGGCCCAGTATCAACACCGCGGATGTGACTGCCGCTTTGGACTCCGTCGGAAACGGGAGAATGGCAGAAGTCGATCGCTCCTCGATTGTAGATGTTCAACGCAGTGGCAGCAGCAGTGCATTCCCCCCCGGGTTGGGAGCAAATTCGAATGGATCGAGCTTGCCCAACAACGGAGTGTCCTTGCCGCCTGCTGGCAGCTCAGGCAATCTAGCGGATGAAGCTCGCGCCCAGAGCAATCGTCTGTCCGATCTGTCAACCAAGTTTCCGACGCAACCACCCACCTCCGGTGGTTATGCAGGCTCTACCTCAGGTGGTTATACAAGCCCCACACCACCACCCTCCGACCAGTTTCTAGCCGGCAGCCGTGGTGCACCGCCCGCAACGACGGGACTCAACACCGGAAGTCCAACCGCCCAGCAATACCCCTCGGGCGTTTCGGGAGGGTTGCCGTCGACCCAATCTCCCACAGGTTCCAATTTTGGTGCTTCTGCGAACGGTTCGAATACCCCATGGACTTCAGCATCTGCCCCACCGGGGCAAGGTAGCCCCTCCGCTCTGACAGCCGACGCTCGCTCGTCGTCGGGACAAAACTACGGAGGTCCGAACGGCTATAGCAACCCGAACTACGGGCAGTCCTCGACTGCCGATTACTCAAAATTCAATTCCAATGCGGGACAGACACCTCCCTCATTAGCCGACTCCGGCAGCTACACTCAGCCCTACGCTGGCAATGGGACTCCGGGTTTCGGCGGCAATCCGCTCACCCCGACACTCAACGATCGCACATTGGGACGCGACCCATACGGGAACGCCCCCAATTACAGTGGCAACAATTACACCAGCGCCCCGGCTTCAGGCAACCCAAATGCTCTAAACGCAGCTGACGCGCAGGAACTGCAGGAACTGAGAAGCCTTGTTGCCCGCAGAGGATTTCTCACAGATACGCAAACTGCCACTCCTGCTCCCAATAGTAGCTCACCAGCAGACCGTCCTGCTGCAACTGAAAGCAAGGAAGACGTCGACGCACTCAAAGCCAAGTTGGTTGCCGCTGAAAGTGCCGCAGTGGAAGCTGCTGAGGAAGCCGCGCAGACGAAGTCGATGGGGACGCTGGTTCAGGTAATCTTCCTATTCTCAGCAGTCGTCAATGTTTACCTGGGAGTTCTGATCCGCAAACTCTTGGGGCGCTACCGAAGTCTGCTCTCGAATATTCGTAGCCAAACCGCTTGATTGCTGAGCGTCACCTCAAAAATCGCTCACAGGCACGGTGCTAGCGAGTCTTCTTCTTTCGCGGTGGCGGCGGCCGTAAGCCTGAAAAACGATACGGCGGGAGGCAGCGTTAGAAAGAGCGACACTCGCGGTGTGAGATTGCGAATAGCGGCTTGCTAGCGTCAACGATTGGGGCGACGCACGGGTTGGGTGATTCTCACGGCCCGGGGGGCCATGCTACCGGGGACGGTACCAATCGCAGCCCGCTGGTGAGCAAGGAGTGGTGATTGCCGCGACAACGCGATTGGGATTGCTACAATCGTGGCACAACTCAGAACGCTCTTAAACCGACATACGCGGTCGGTTAGGATGCTACCGTGCGGAAGGGATTGAACCGCAGGTAATTCAAATGGCGATACAGCTCATTTTTCTGCAGGAGGTCAGCGTGGGAGCCAATGTCTACCACTTTATGATCGTGAATCACAATGACTTGATCACATAGACGGAGAGTCATTAAACGCTGTGGCAGCACCACCGCGATCGATTCGTCCCTCACCAAGCTGCGAATCGCATCGAGCGTTTGCTGCTCAACTTGCTGATCAATATGCGACTCGGGCTCTTCGATCACGACGATCGACGCCTTGAGCACTCGTGCGCGACCGATGCCAATACGAAACGCGGCATCCCCACGCAGGCGATCATCGCCGGGCGTGATCAGAGTCGCCAATCCATCCGGCAACTGCTGCAACACTTCGGTGAGCCGTCCATCCACGATCGCCTCGTCAATGTCGTAGCCAGGAACGGCCTGCGAGTGGACGAGGTTCTCACGTACGGTGCCTGTGACAATCGCCCCATCCTGCGAAACCCAATGCGAGCAATGGGATAGGCTCTCGGGTTGCAAATCGGTCACCGGTTGGTTGTCGAACAGCAAGCGTCCACTGACGGGTCGCCCGAACCCCATTAGGAGTTCAACGAGAGCGCGAGACTGCAGGCTATGGCTGGCGATCACGCCAATCAGCTTGCCTGGCGTAAAACGAGCTGAAACATTGTCGAGCAACTTGCGACCGCTGCTGTCCTGAACCGTCACGTGGTCCATGACCACTTCTTGGGTAATTTTGGAAATCGACTTCAGCGACTTCGTATCGTATTCCTCCACCGGAAGCGAAAGAAAATGCTCCAACGCATCGGCCGCGTTCTCCACCGACTGCAGTTCCCGAAGCGAGCGTTGCAAGCGAAGCGTACTGACAATTGCAGCCAGGACACACAGCAAGAAGGTCAGCATGCCAGCCACGCTCAGGCTACTGTCGTCGCGGAGGATCTGAACGGAGCTCACCAACAGAAACAATCCAGCCAGAATGCTTGAAACAAGGATCAGAACCGGTGTTTTCCATATGGAGCTCGTCAAGCTTCGCACTGCGTCGCGTTGATAATGCGCCAGCTCGTCGGAAAATCGTCGCTCAACCTCGGACTCATCATGCACCGACTCCAGTAAGGGCCCCTGCAAGCTGAGCGATATCAGGCTGCCGCGTTGTTGCGTCGCTCGCTCGCGGACCACGGGCAAAGTGGTGCGGCGCTGCCGATCAACGAGGCGATAGGTCAAGACGATCAACAACGCCGCAATAACGGTCAACAGGCTCAACAAGGGCTGCAACAGACAGGCCAAGATGGAACAACTAATGAGCTGCACCGCATGCCGTGGAAAGGTTCTCCACCAACGCCCGAGGCTAGCTCGCACACGAGGCAAGTGATAATCAAGGCAATCGGTTAAGGCGGTTTGCTGGGCAGACAAGGTCCTGACGGTCGCTAAAGCGCGCGCATGTTTTCTTAAGCGCGCAATCAACGCAACTTCGAAGCGAACCGCTGCGACATGAATTTGATAGTAGAACAGGAACAGCAGGCTGGCCATGAGTACCATCAGCACCAGGGCGATCGCTAGCCAAGCAATTACTTGAGCCAGTGGTGACAGGGCAGGGGGCAGCAGCCCATTCAGGTCTGGCAAATAATTGGATAGTCTGAGCATCGCTGGCGAAGCACCGGCCACCATCAAACACTGGAGCACCGTTCCTAGTAGTAGAAATGCAACAGGAACGCACAACGCGATCCCCCCTCCGAGCAGCGATGCAATGCGCAACGGCACAAGATTGCCTGCCCTAGCAACTAAGATACTCAGCGATTTAGGTATCAATGCTCTCGCCCCCTGTTCAAAGATCCCACCACACGTACCTGACAGTCTAATCGGATTGCCGGCTGGAGTGAGTGGGGCGTCGCGAAATTCCCTCTACCACCACGATTAGTGGGCCAATTCCTCCTTCTCTTCAGCAATCGCGGAAAGCAATTGCAGGCGGGGCGGACGTTCATCCGCATAGAGCTCCCACTGAGTTCGCTCGGAGCCGTACTTCATTTCCATGCGCCGATTCCAGTCGTCGCGTTCGCCGCGCGCCCACAGAACGGATTGAGAATCCAAATCGGCCAGATTGTAGACCCATTCGTACTGTCCATGATGATCGTCGGCGTAGTGGACCAGCACGAGGTGCTTGCCACCCTGCCTCTCTAAACTAGACATAATCTTCTGGCGTTCGAGTCCCCAAAGGCGACTGGTGGAATGCCGTACTTGCCCTGTCAGCATCACCAACAGAATGAACTGAATCGCAAGCCATGCAATGACCACATGCGCGGCACCGAACAGGCCGCTGTGACGCCCCCAGCTAGCCACCCGCCGCAGCGCGAGAACTGCCCAACATAACAACCAGGGCATGATCGCTGCGATGTAGTGTGGAAAATCCCAGCAAACGAAACTGGAGGCCAACAAGTGACCTGCCATGCAGAATGCGAGGCACCTTCCCACTCGGAAACGCCCCCACCAGGGAATCATCAAGAGGCTCAGGGCCGCCAACCAGCCCCAAAACAACATGATAATCTTTGCGTAGGCCCCCCAGCCTCTCAGCCACCCCAAGATCCCAAGGCGACTGGTGTAACTATTGAGCGACCATTCCCGATGATATGCGTCGACAACCGCAGGCAGATCCCCCCCCTGTGCCATCTCCGGAATCTGAACCGATTGAAAGATGAACAGTGGTGCAACACCATACTGTGCCTCATGCAACTGGTACGGCAACGTAGCAATCGAACCGGTCACCGCCAAATTGTGCATGCCAATCAGCACCAGGGCAGCCGCGATGGGCGGCGCGGCACTCACCGCAACGAACACGCTACGAATGAGACGCTGCGAGAATGCGCGGGGCGTCCATAAAAACCACAACATTCCGGCACTCATGCAAGTGGTCACCAATCCTTCATACGGCCGCGAAAGAGCGAGCAAGGCGACACCGCATCCGCCGGCCAAGGCCACGCTGAATTGAAATCTTCGGCGCAAACGAAACACGGCTCCCGTCAATAGGCCGCAGCCTGCAGCGGTGATCCAACCGTAAATCAGACTCTGCGACCAAATCACTTGCATCGCGGGGTGCAAGGCCACAATCAAGCCACCGGCCACGGCCCATCTGCGACTGACGATCCCCCCCAGCATCCATGTCAGGCTTACCGCGCACAGCCCGGCTGATAACCAACTACCCGCAACCGGCATACCGCACAGAAGCTGTCCCAGCGCTGTGGCGATTCCAGTCGCTAACGGATACTTAGCTGCGTAGGTGGGTTCCAGCAAAATATGAAAGGACTGGAAGGGTTGCCAGATTTCCGGAGTCGGATTGGCCAGCCTTCCCTGCAAGAGGGTGTCCGCCGCTAGAAGGTAAGCGAACTCGTCATGAACCAGCGGCACGAACGGAGTGAAGCAGGAGATTAAGGCAGCGATGGCTACGGCCAATCCACCCACGCTTCCTATCGCTCCCCACCACGTCACATTGCGATGCAAGCGTAAATGAGCTCGGCTCGGACTGCGCATTAATTACCGCTCGGGAGGTCGCGAGATCGCCTGGCCAGCACCACATACTGAGCGCCCATCGGCAAGGGACTCAGCAGCGGTTCCAAAGGGCGAAGATACCGCAAGCAACGCGGAAAAAAGAACAGGGAACGAGTCAGCTGTGGCGTGAGGCCAGCTTGGCTAATGCGTCGCCGAGTTTCCCATGGAGATAAACATTGCGCATCATGATCGAAAGGGATCCTCGACATCACCCAGTGCGTAGCGGGATTCCATGGATTGTTCTCAAACAAGGCCAGCACGCCGCCCGGCTTCAACCATTGAAAAATGCGTGACAGCTCGACTTGCCGTTGCGCTGGCTCGATATGGTGAAAGACTCCAGAGGTATACACCACGTCAAGACTACTTGGTGCAATTTCGCTTCCACCCACGGTCCACCGATATGCGGAGTTGGCAAACCGTTGTTGAGCGAGGCGGATCGACTCGGAGGAGCAATCAAGGCCCATCACCTCACATGCATCGAGTTGTTCCTTCAATGCTTCCGTGGCGTTGCCAATTCCGCAACCAAAATCGAGCACCCGAGGGCGTCTAATTTCGGTATGAGTCTGCAAATAGGTTGCCAGCAGGCGAACTCGATGCTCTACGAAAAAGTCCGCAGACTCCCCGCTCAAGGAGATCCCTTGATCCAGCTGCTGGCTATATTCGCGTGCAGCCAAATCAAATGTGGAGGCTGAAGTGTTCATGGCGAATCCCTGTGGGCGAGTCTCTGAGCCAGACTATCGACTATCGGCGGGCCAAGCGGAGGACGCTCATCAAAAAGCTAGAGAACGCGAACTGTGCCCCAACCGCAATAGCTCCTGCAGCTGGAATAATCCAGCGCATCGTATGGGAATAGTCCAAAGCACCAAATCCTTCGGCCGCCCACTCCCAAGACTTCCAAGCCACGACACCCCCTCCGGTTGCGATCAACAGTGCCGACAAGGAAAGCATTCGCTCGAGGCTAAATCGCTTGGTGAATCGCTCCACTCGCTGATCAAGAGGCAGCAGCCCCTCGGAGGCGGCAAAGGTCTTGGCCAACAGAGCAAAGCTCGCCAATTGGGCCGCGATCATCAACCCGAGGGTTGCGACCAACAGAGTATGAACATCGAATACGATTCCGGCCACATTGGCTCGGCTCAACACCAGGGCATATCCGATGCCTCCCAAACCAGCCAACAGGGCGCCAGGTGCCAGAAACGTCCAACGCGGGCTTTGCAACAAGAAGAATCGAAGCGTTCTCCAGCCATCTCGAAACGTACGCAAATGGGGGCGGTGCGACTGGCGACCATCGCGATGCAGTACGATCGGCACCTCCGCGATCTTAGCACCAAACAGGGTACTCTTAATAATCATCTCGGTGGCAAATTCCATCCCCGTGCAGCGTTGGTCAAGACGCTCGTAGAGGTCTTTCGAAAATCCACGCATGCCACAATAAACATCATGAATGGGCGCTTTGAACATTTTCTGCACTAACCACGTAAGCGCTGGGTTGCCATATTGATGCAACCACGGCATGGCTCCAGGCATGACTCGCCCTCCGCCACTAGGAAGCCGGCACCCCTGTACCAGTTCTGCTCCCTCACACAGGCGGTTGTAAAAGCGATGGGCTTGACTGAAATCGTAGCTATCGTCAGCATCCCCCATGACCACAAAGCGTCCACGCGCCGCCTCGATGCCTCCCATGAGAGCCGCACCGTAGCCAGGTTCCGTCACATGCACGACCCGCGCACCCAACTCTTCCGCCAGCCGGACGGAATCGTCGGTGCTACCGTTATCGGCAACAATGACCTCCCCGCGAATCCCCATTTTCTCCAAGGCAAATTGAGCCTTGAGAATGCAGTTCCCCACGGTATCCGCCTCGTCCAAACAAGGCATCACTATACTTAATTCCAGCGTTTCGCAGGCAGCCGCAGTTGCCTGGGCCTGCGTAGCAGAGGGCAGTTCGGTTGCAGTCGATGCAGTTAGCAAGTCGGCTGTATCTGCCTGAGTTTCATCCTCACACTCAGCGAGGGTAAGCACCGCCGTGTCGGAGTTTTGCTCGGTAGCCAGCAAGTCGATCAACGAATCGAATTGTTGATCGAGACTCTCGCTGGAAAGGTCTCGGACAGTTTCCAGGAAATCGGTCGAGTCATCCTCAAATGCATTGAATTTCGTTTCTGCGAATTGCCCTAAGCTGCGAGAAGTTTCCGAACGATTCATTTGTCACCCAATCGACAGCAGAGGAGGAAGCCACGAATGCAAGTCGAACAATTGCCCCCTCGTAGGGGTCCTACGAGGCAGATTGCTGAGCTTGGTTCCCCAGCTAGAAAAGCAGGGGGTCGCGGCATGGAGAAACTCGACTTAGAAAGGTAAACCCTACGTTGTGAGGGTCAAACGCGAGTCAACCTGCGGAGAATAGCTTTTAGGATATCGCTACGCAAAGTAACGATTGTAAGGACCGCAACCGAAGAAACGCGCCTCCGCCAGGCAGCGGGATACACCAAGGTGCGTCGAGGGCCATGGGCCGGATCCATCTCAACCAACGTGCAGAAGTGAACTTACACGAACAATTGGAAGACCTTTTCTGCTACGACACGTCCCTCCAGCTCGACGACTAGCCGCCAGTCTCCCAGCTTGTCGTGAATGGGCTCCCAGATGGTATCGCCCAGAAAAAAGTCCCAGTCATTGGTGCGCACAAAAACTTCACCGTCAAAGGGAGGTCGCGGCTGCCCATCCGCGTCTGGGATGTCGGGGTGATAGATCCAGTACTGCAAAGTCTGGTTCTTGGCGCGTTTAACATTCACCACGAGCCCAAACTCCACGTCCAACTCCGCTTTGACCCGAGTGGTGAATTCTTGGATCTGCGGCAATTCCTTCGCTTCTGCATCCCACTGTGAGTAGATTCCGAAACTGCGAATCGTGACGATCGGCTTGCGTCTAGCCAAAACTCGAACCCTCTGTTGGCGGCAAATCCAATGTTGGCGGTCCCCCCCGGCCGCCCGGTGCCGGTATAAGCGGGGAAGGGGCTGGAAACAGTCCTTGGGAACAGACACCCTAGCTGGCTGCAGCCCGTTACACAATCAGACGCTCCCCAGTACCGATGGGATTGGCGGCCTGGCGATAGATGTCGAGTGCTTCCGGCAGCAGCTGCTCAAGATTCGAAGCTCGCGACTGGTCAGCGGGATGCGTCGATAGAAACTCGGGCTGTTTCTCTCCCTTCGAGGCAGCTGCAAAACGCGTCCAAAACCGCGGTGCCTCGGCTGGATCGTATCCCGCTCGCGCCATGAGCATCAGACCAATGTGGTCGGCTTCCGACTCGTGCTTGCGGCTGTAGGGGAGGATGACTCCATAGGTCGTCGCCATTCCGTAAGCCTTCATCCAGGCGTCGGTCGTCACCTGCTCTTGATTGCGCATTGCGTAGGCAACCAACGTCTTGGCCCCGTTGACCGCCGACTGCTGGCTCATCCGCTCACCGCCATGCCTAGCTAGCACGTGGGCCACCTCGTGACTCATCACCACCGCCAAGCCGGCTTCGTTCTCACAGGTGGGCAAGATCCCTTCATAAACCACGATCTTCCCTCCGGGTAGGCAGTAGGCGTTCTGCTCCTCGCTGGCTACGACCCGCGTCTCCCACTCATAGTCGTGACGATCGCTGACTCCCGCAATCCGCAACCCAACCCGTTGGACAATCGCTTGGTAACGAGACTCCTCCGAGGAGGCATTGGTCTCGACCACGTCAGCGAAGGCCTGTCGGCCCATCGTCACCTCCTGCTCTTCTGGCACCAGCATCAATTGGCGGCGGCCGGTCAGGGGCGCAGTCTTGCACCCCATACAGCCACAGGTTCCCACTCCCAAGAACCCCGCTTTTGTCATCCAAGTGCGTCGATCCATCGACAAGCCTTCTCTCTTTAATTGGGAACGGCATCTCAGCCAATCAAGTTTTCTGCAGCGCATCAGCCACGCAAGTGGTGCGTTCACTTGGGAAGCGTGCCTCCCACCTTCCCCTGCCATCACTGCAAATCAAAACGGCTGCCCACCACCTTTGGAACACAACCTGGGACATCCATTCTCGCTAATTTGCCTCGTGGGATAAAGATGAGTTTCTTCCCCTAAAGATCGCCATCGTTCCCCACACCCAGGTTATTGGCTGTGCTAGAATCACTCTCTACTGAAGTGGTCCGGGTATGCAGTCCTGCTCTTGTTTTGCTCCTCATCCATTCACGAGACCCAGTCATGCCAAATATCTTGTTAGTTGAAGATAGCCCCACCCAAGCGCTCCAAATCAAACTGCTCTTGGAATCGGCCAATCACGCCGTAACGTGTTGTGATGACGGCACGGCAGCCATCGAACACTTGATAAATGGAACCAGTGAAATCGTGGTGACCGACCTCGAGATGCCACTGATGAATGGACTTGAATTGATCAAGAAAATGCAGGCCGATTTTCCTGACATTCCCGCGGTCTTGGTCACCGGACGCGGTTCCGAGCGTCTCGCCGCAGAAGCCTTGCGAGTCGGCGCGACCGCCTATGTCCCTAAATCAATGCTCGACGAAATGCTGATCGGTACCGTCGAAGACGTGTTGGGAGTCATGCGTTCCGATCGCAGCTATGCGCAATTGATAGAGTGCACCGTTGAGAACCGCCTCGTCTTCGAAATCCCCAACGACCCACGCCTCCTATCCACCGCAATTGATTTGGTAATGCAGCTCGCCGGTGGCATGCAACTACTGTCGGGTGTCGATCGCTATCGTGTTGGCAATGCGCTGCGTCATGCCGGTTCCAACGCTATCTATCGAGGCAATCTAGGCTTGAGCCGCGAGCAGTGGCAACAACGCGATAGCGAGGACGATGAGATTACGGGGGACCATCCGCTCGTGTCCGAACGAATGAAATTGTCTCCCTACAAAGATCGCAAAATCCACATCGAAGCTCGCCTAATGCGAGATCTCATACGGATCGTCATACGCGACGAGGGGCAGGGGTTTGATACGCGCGAGGCGCTCAGTAGCAAGGGAGACACGTTGGATGAAAACCAAGGCCGTGGGCTCGTGCTGATTCGAAACTTCATGGACAAGGTCTCATTCAACGACGCTGGCAACGAAATCACACTCATCAAACATTGCGTCAAACACTAAATTCTTAAGCAACCTTCCGATGCCAGAGTTGAACATTGAAGCGATCTCCCAGCAGCCCGCCACCGAGGTCCTTGAGAGGCTAAGTGATTTTGCTTTTCTCTGCTCGAGGGATGGGCGGAAGTTATCGTTTGTCAATTCCAAAGCGGCTGCCTTTTTGGGCTGGACCTCGGCAGAACTGTGCAGCTTCCGCCCCTGGTGGGAGCAGGTCCTATGCCTCGAATCGCATGCGCTCTATCGCAATTTAATCGAGCACCTGGATACTTCGACGTCGTCGCAACCGCAACTGGCCCCCTTGGCTCTACCCTGCCAAAACACCGGTGGTGCCTCGGTGACCATGACGATTCACTCGGTATTCATTTCTGAAGACTCCTTGCTGCTGCTTGGCAGCCGGGCCACGGATACCGAATCCCCCGACGAGGTCCTTCGCCAGACTCAGGCCCGTTTCCGCTCGATTGTCGACAGTTTGTCCATCAATTTGGTCCTGAAGGACACGCACGGTCGTCGCATCTATGCCAACCGAGCCTACCTGGAACGTCGCAATCTCACCCTCGCCGATATTCTTGGCAAAACAGACCACGAGCTCTTCCCCAGCGACCTTGCCGAACAGTTTAAAAGCGACGATGCAAAAGTGCTTCAAGCAGGGGAGGTCATCCATAAGTTCGAAGAGAACGTTTCCAGCGACGGCAAACGCCAATGGAACGAAATCGTCAAAGGCCCCCTTCGCGACGCCGATGGGCAAATTACCGGTGTTCAAATCTTGTTCTGGGATGCGACGGTCCGCAAGGCAACAGAATTGGCGTTGGAGCGCGAGCGTTACCTGCTGCACGCCTTGCTCGACAATGTCCCCGATTCGATCTATTTCAAGGACCAAGAAAGCCGCTTCATGCGGATCAGTCGGGGGATGGCCGAGAAATTCAATCTCCCCAACACCACGGTAGCCATCGGAAAAACAGACGCCGACATCTTTACCGATGAGCATGCGCTGCAAGCCCGCGAGGACGAAATGCGCATTATGGAGACCGGTGCGCCCATGGTAGCCATGGTCGAACGGGAAACATGGCCGCATCGCGATGACACATGGTGCTCCACCACGAAAATGCAGCTCCGCGATTCGGAGGGCACCGTGGTGGGAACGTTCGGAATTTCCCGCGATATTACCGAGATGATGGTCGTCGAACAACAGTTGCGCGACGCTCGAGATCAGGCGCACCAGGCAAGCCAAGCCAAGAGCGCATTTCTCGCCAACATGAGCCATGAAATCCGCACTCCGATCAACGGGATTATCGGCATGGCCGAGTTGATGAACCATACGAACCTCAACGACGCACAGCGGTCGTTTCTAGAAATGGTCCAGCAGTCCGCCCACTCCTTGCTCCGCATCATCAACGACATTCTCGATTTCTCCAAAATCGAAGCCGGCAAGCTTGATATCGAATCACTCCCCTTCGAACTGCGGAAGTGCGTCAGTCAGGCAGCCAAGAGCCTAGCCATTCGGGCGGCTAAAAAGACGATTGAGCTAGTCCTCAAAATTGCTCCCGATGTACCGGAACATCTGATGGGAGACGCCGATCGATTGCGACAAATCTTGATCAATCTGGTGGGTAACGCGATCAAGTTCACCGACAGCGGTTCGATTACTATTGAAGTTGTGGTGGTCAACGGACCGCCGACGGTCCCCGACTACACCTTGCATTTTTCGGTAAAAGACACCGGCATCGGCATCCCGAAAAATAAGCAGACAGTAATTTTCGAAGCGTTTTCCCAGGCCGATGCTTCGACCACCCGGCAATACGGCGGCACCGGCCTAGGCCTATCGATTTCAAGTCAGCTGGTCACCATGATGGGTGGCAAGATCTGGCTGGCCAGCGAATTGGGGGTCGGCTCCACCTTCCACTTCACCTGCCGCATGCCCACCGCTCCGGAACCGGACCGGAGCGCCGATTCCGAGCGCCCTCCGCTGGACCTCACCGGGTTGCACCTCCTGCTCGTGGACGACAACTACGAGGGGCGATCGACTTTGGCGGCAGCCCTGCAGCGACACGGGTTGCAAGTCCTGGAGGCGAGCAATGCCGAACAGGCCGCCGAGCAATACAGCATCCTTCAAAAGGCGCCGAGTGACCACATCGCACTCATCGTCGACCAAGTCATGCCGCACATCGACGGCTCTGTACTGATCGAACGCCTCCTTCAATCTGCACCACGGCAGCCCATCACCATCTTGCTGTCGTCTGCCGTTCGCCCTCTCCACGCGGAGAATGCTGCCGCTCAGGAAAATCTACTGGTTCTGCAGAAACCGGCCTTGCAGTCGGAGATATGCGAGGCAATCCGTCGTACCCTGGCCCCTCCAGCCCCACCTGCCGCCTCTCCACAAAACACTCCTCCGCCCACTCGCCCCGAATCTCCACTGCGTCTACTGGTTGCCGAGGATGGAGAGGTAAATCGGGCTGTAATCGTCGGGCTGCTTCAACGAGAAGGGCATGACGTGACGGTCGCCGAAGATGGTACTGCAGCTGTCGACGCTTGGGAAGAATTCGAGTTCGATGGTATCTTGATGGATGTGCAAATGCCGGTCATGGATGGCATCGAAGCCACCCTTGCCATTCGCATGGCAGAGGAAAAGCAAGCAAGCAAGCGAAGAGTTCCCATCATCGCCGTCACAGCTGCGGCTCTAGCAAGCGACGCCGAGCGGTGCCTAGAAGCTGGCATGGACGACTATCTCAGCAAACCAATCGACTTTGGTGAGCTGGAGGACTTGCTGCAGCGTTTGCGGCTTCACAAGGAGCGTGGCGACCGGCAAGCCGCTTTCCTGCCTACAGACGCTCATCCGCCTCTCACGCAGACAGCTACCCAACATCGGCCTGAGAGTCCGAAATTCGAGGTGAATTTTGAGGCTCCTTTAAAGAAACTCAAGTGCTCCCCCGAACAACAACTCATGCTCGTCCAAACCCTGGAACGAGAAACGACCCAACGCCTGGGAGAACTCGCGCAGTCCATTGCAAACCACGACGATAAACTGCTCATTCGCGCCGCCCACTCCCTGAAGAGTGCCGCCAATCTATTCGAGGCGAAACAAGTGACGGAAGCAGCCAGGTCGGTAGAGGAACTGGCCCGGTCGGGCGATCTCAACTCCGCGATCGAGCAGATTGCAGAACTGCGGGGCACAGCAACCCTGCTTCTAGAGTCCATCCAAGAGTGGCTAGCCCACCACCAATGACGCAGTCTTGCCACGCACAGATCGTAACCGTTCACGACCTTCCCTATCCATTAACATTTTCAACCGTTGCTTCAGGTTTGAGTTTAAGTCGCAGACAACTGTGAACGGTTTCGGAGCATCCAGGCGGACGTTTTGGCAGGAAGCTGAATTGCTCTGGCTATCTTCCTGCCAACATTTTCCTGCCAGCAACACTCTCTGCTGCACCAGTCTCGCCCCGGCCAGGCTTCGGTCAAGAGTCGCCCTAACTCAAGAAATCACGCCAGCCACGTAGCTGCGAATATCCCTTTCGAGATCTGCCAGACGCTGAGCCAACTTGGCCTTGGCTGCCACCAAATCTTGGCTTTCGGCAGGAGGCAAATACGTGAACATGTAGAATTTCACTTTGGGCTCAGTGCCCGATGGGCGAACTGCAAAATAGTTCCCCTCCAAATCGAGATCGAGCATCACCATATCCGCGGGCAGCGCATCGAGTGGTTGCGTGGAGCCATCTGCAGCGCGGACCGTTAGCGATTTGTAGTCGCGAACGGCAGCCACCGGAAAGCCGCCCAACTTTTGCGGTGGCGAGGAGCGAAAGGCTTGCATCAACTTTTGCATGTGCGCCATCCCTTCGCTTCCCTCCATTTGCACATTGACGAGTCCTTCCTGATGGTAGCCATGCTGCCGCAGGAGCGCTGCGAGCCGTTCGTGAATCGACAGCCCTTGGCTCTTCAGCTGCGCACTCAACATGGACATCAACAAACAAGCCACGGCTCCATCTTTATCGCGAGCATATTGCCCAATGAGGTAGCCATGCGACTCTTCGGTTCCAAACACGAAATCGGCAGGACCGATGGCATCCATGGTGCCTGCGATCCATTTGAATCCGACATGCAAGTTCCCTTCACAGCGAACTCCGTAAGACGCTGCCACGCGGCGCGTCAATTCCGTCGTCACCAGCGTCTTGACCACGTAAGAACGCTCGCTGAGCATGCCCAATTCCTGCATTTTACTGCACACGAAATCGGTCAATAGAGCGCCGATTTGATTCCCGTTAATCGTCGCCCAGGGACCGCTCGAATCTAGCGTCAGCGGTGCGGCGCAACCCAGTCGATCGCAGTCGGGATCAGTAGCAATAATTAAATCGGCACCCGTCTGCTGAGCTCGCTCGATAATTTCATCAAAGATGGCAGGGTTTTCGGGATTGCTGACATGACCGGGCACGTTGGGAAAATCACCACTTGGTTCGGCATGCCGCGCGTAGACCTCGACGTCTTTGAAACCAGCCTGCTCCAGGACGGGCATGACGGCAAAGGAACCGACACCATGCAGCGGTGAGAAGATGATCTTGGAGTCGCGGGGACCGGGCCAAGCATAATGGTGGACCTCTGCAAAGAACGCCTTGTCCACCTCCTGGGTGCAAATCTTGACTTGCCCAGCTGCCAGAGCTTGCTGGAAATCCACCTTCTTGATCTCACGGGTATTCATGACCCGGTCGATGATCGCCTTATCGTGAGGAGGCAGAATCTGCCCGCCCGTCGACCAATAAACCTTGACCGCATTGTCGCTCGGCGGATTGTGACTAGCGGTCACCATGATGCCACAATCGCAGTGTTTAAACCGCACGGCGAACGACAATTGTGGCGTAGCTCGGTACTCGTCCAGGAAATAGACTTCGAACCCATTGGCCACCATGATCGACGCGCACAATTCAGCAAACTCGCGCGAGCGATGCCGCGTGTCGTAAGCGATGGCGCAGCTCAGTTGCTTGGACGGACTGTCGGGCTGTTCGAGGATATAAGTTGCCAGCCCCTGTGCGCTCTCGCCAATGGTCCGTTCATTGATCGCGTTGGAACCAAACTCATACATGCGGCCGCGCCGTCCCCCCGTGCCGAACGGGATGACCGTCCAGAACACATCATCCAACTTCTGCCAAGCTCCCTGCTCGATATGCTGGAGAATGGACGCTTGGTAGGGCTGGTAACGTTCTTCCGTCAACCAGCTCTTGAGGTGCTCTAGCGCTGGAGCGGTAAGCTGGCTGCTTGCCACAGCCTGTTCTGCCGCCAAAATCGCTTGTTCAACATTCATCATGTGTCCACCCCTTGCGGCACCAAACGGCCTGATTCAATTAATACAACTAGCAAAAATTCGTGAAAAACCAACAACAACCGTCACCAGGACTGGCGTAGCCGAGCATTCCGGGCGATTGTATTCCACTTAAATACAAGAGTACACCCAGTAAGGAGAGAAGCATGAGCGAGCCCATCATCAGCGTTAGTGGTCTACGAGGACTGATCGGTGAACAGCTAACCCCAGTGGTCGCCGCTCGCTACGTGGCGGCGATGGTCGCAGCCCTTCAAACCTCCCTAACCAGTACCGACGGGCACCGCGGAAAAATCGTCGTCGCGCGAGATGGACGCAACAGTGGACAGATGCTGGCCCGAGCTGTAACCGCGACCATCGTGGCCAGTGGACTGGATGCCATCGACCTGGATGTTGCCTCCACTCCCACGGTCGGAGTCCAAATCCAGCAGCTGAAAGCCGTCGGCGGAGTTCAGATTTCCGCGAGTCACAACCCCAAGGAATACAACGGCCTCAAACTTTTCGGCCCCGACGGACGCGTGCTAACCAAATCGATTGGAGAAAGAGTCCTGGAGGCCTACCGGGCCGGCCACAGTCGCTGGGTCGGAGTGGACGAGCTGGGCCAAGTGGAATCGATGGCTGATCCTCATCTCGAACACATGCAGCGGGTCCTAGCCACCATCGACGCCCCCTCCATCCAACAGCAACACTTCAAGGTACTCCTGGATAGCAATCACGGTGCAGGCAGCCTGCTGGGACGCAGATTGCTCGAAGCACTCGGGTGCGAGGTTACCGTGCTAGGTGAAGCGCCGCATGGTGCATTCGCGCATCCCCCTGAACCGGTCGCCGACAACCTGCAAGGCGTCTGCGCGCAGGTCAGGGCAGGGGGCTTCAAACTGGGCTTCTGCCAGGATCCCGACGCCGATCGTCTAGCCGTCATCGATGAGCTGGGCAATTACATTGGAGAAGAGATGACCCTTGCCCTGTGCTTGATGCAAGTCCTACCTCAACATCCTGGCACCATCGTCACCAATTGCGCTACCAGCGGGCTAGCGCGAGCGCTGTCCCTGCAATACGACTGCCCTCTACTGCAGTCGGCCGTTGGAGAAGCCAATGTGGCCGATTTGATGATTGCCGAAGGGGCCGTCTTCGGGGGAGAGGGCAATGGAGGACCGATCGACCCACAAGTCGGCTATGTGCGAGATAGCTTCGTGGGCATGGCCCGCATCCTAGATTTGCTGTCGAGCCGAAAAACCGAGATCAGCCACTTGGTGAGCGAATTACCACCGCTGGCGATTGTCAAAGATAAGGTCACCATGGAGGCGAGCCAACTCCCTGAATTCTGGAAGCGCTTAACTGCCGCCATGACCGACGCCAAGGCTAGTCAGCCCGATGGACTGAAACTCGACTGGGAAGACCGCTGGCTGTTAGTCCGCGGCAGCAATACCGAACCGATCGTTCGCTTGATCGCCGAAGCACCCAGCGTGGCAGAAGCGCAAGCCCTGTGTGACCGCGCCAAACAACTCCTATAGTCTCAAGTGGTCTCACAGGCTGCCCACGGCAATCCAACGCCCGCCTGGGTGGGGCGGAGGAGGGGACAAAACCAGGCAGTCCACCGCAGGAAGCATCGACGACGAATCGCCGCGATGCGGATCCTGGGCAGCCTTCGCCCGACCGTATTGCGGCGCTACACACTATGTCTTGCGGCGCTACACACTATATAGAGTGGTAGCCACGCACTACATCCTCACGCGGTATCCTCACGCGGTATCCTCACGCAATCGTCGTGCACTACATATATGTGCACTACATAATAGAGAAGTAGTTTTCGCAAGCAAAATCCACGAACTCCGGCTTGAGATCCAGCTGCTCGTCGTTGTACAGGCAATAATTCCGGATCTGCAGCAGCAAATCGCGAGGATGGCAATTGCGGAACGGGCGATTCGTTGGTTTGTAGTGTTTTTGGATCAAATAGTCGATCACTTCAGGCTTGTGAGGGATGTTCAGCTTCGGGCACATAATCTCGAAGAGCTTGCGAAACGCGACTTCCGACGGGTTGAGCACCTCGATCTTATAGGGAATCCGTCGTAGAAAGGCATCATCGACCAAGTCGCGAGGCTGCAGGTTGGTGGAAAAGATCACCAGTTGGTCGAAGGGAACCTCCGTTTTCTTACCGCTACTCAGATTTAAGAAGTCATAGCGTTTCTCTAGCGGAACGATCCAGCGGTTGAGCAGTTCGTCGACGCGCATCTTCTGGCGTCCGAAGTCATCGATGACCAACACTCCACAATTGCTCTTCATCTGCAGGGGTGCTTCAGCGATTTTCGTCTGGTGGTCCTCCTGAACCTCTAGCATTTCCATCGTCAACTCACCACCAGCGACGATGGTTGGACGGCGAATGCGAATCCATCGTCCGTCATACTCGGCCTGGTTTAGGACACCTGCCCCGGAGTCCACCTCTTCGGCAACGTGCAGCAGCGGGTCAAAAACCCGCATGATGTGCCCCTCGACATTCAGCGAGCGTGGTATCCAGATGTATTTTCCAAACGCCAACGTAATCCGCTCGGCGATGCTCGTCTTCCCGTTGCCTGGGTACCCATAGAGGAACATCCCCCGCCCACTATTGATGGCCGGCCCAAGCTTGCCCAACATCTTGCGATCGATCAGCAGGTCCTTGAATGCTTGCAATAACTGCTCTCGCCGCGGGTATTGCCCTTCGACCGATTGCAGACGCACCGATTCACGGTAGGCCTCTAAGGTCACCGGCGCCGAACCAAAATAGGTCGTGTTTTGCATGTATAGGCGACCGCGGGCGCGGCCCTGATCGGTCAGGACGTGCGTGTAGTCGTTGACTGAGTTCGCCCCCCGATAGGCGGTCATCTGCTCCTGCTTGAGCCGATTTAGGATCGGCTCCACCAGCAGGAAGGGGAGTTTGACTTGTCCAGCAATGCGTCTTCCGCTCATTTCACCGACGGTCAGCAAGTAGCGCATGATGAGCTCCTCAACCATCGACTCGCTTACGCCCGCCTCGTCCAGGCTGTTGGGAACCAGTGGAATGAAGGGCTCGTCACGGCTTCCAGTCATTCGACACAGATGGGAACCACGCTTGCGGGCGTCATCCAAGACTCCTCCGGCAGCCGGAGTGCCACTGGGACGAGTCCCGACTTCAGAAATGTGTTTAACGCTGCTCTCAACTTCAATTTCAGCGGGCTGGGCTGGGGCTTGGCTCATGGTTCTTAGTTCCGTGGAGTCCATTTCGACAATCGGCGGGGCGGGAGGAACCGCCTCGAGAGCGGACTTTCCGGCCAACATTCCATCAATACGTTGCAGAAGCGAGGCTAGATCCCCCGACTCAGGGGGCACAGCACCGGCATCCACTAAAGAATTAGTCTCGTTCATTGCATGTCGCTCTGCATAAGAGGGCGGGCAAACCAAATGCAGCGGTGTACGCAGGGACGAAAAGGCCGAAGCACACGTGCCGCACAGAGCAACCGTAGGTCACAGAAATGGTGCAAGCAACTGTTTGCGACCAACATTTGGGGGGTTATTGGGCCAACTTGGTTCAATCGCCGTCCTTTTTTGGATTTAGGGCAAAGTCCTGCGAGCAGTGGCGACGATAACTTGGGCATCCTCACTCGCTTTACCTGAGTACGCCACCGATTGAAGAGGCTCCACTAGAAAATTGGAGATCGGTAGCCCGGGTAGGACGAGCTGTAGCTGTCGACCATCAATTCGCAGTAATCAGCGGAGGAGATGAGCACAACTAAGGATCGAACCTTGGCCGGCCGAGCAACCTCGACCTTTGGCCATGGGGTAAGTTGTTCAAGTGTCCTGTGAGCCGAATTGGATTTCCTTTTCAAAATCTTCACGGGACGGCTTGTGCCCTTAAACCATCGCCCCTATAACTTGGCCCATCGCAAGTGAGAAACAAATCAGCGAAAACTGTCGCTCACGGTGAACTTTCAACAGGTTCCCACTGAGACAGACGAACCACCCGGTTCCGACAAAAAAACAGTTTTCGACTTGACCACCTTTCAAA